>CAZALU010000003.1:0-89948 GCA_964486075.1 uncultured Verrucomicrobiota bacterium | reverse complement strand
GCGCTGGGTCCGGCGGCCGGCGGCGTCGGTGAAATAATCGAATTGGGCGATGATGTTGGTGCCGGACTGGTTCTTGACCTGGGTGAGGAGATTGCGGTGGTCTTCGTAGGAGCGGGAGACGGAAAGACCGGGGTCACCGACCCCGGCTACAGTGTACCCGGAGAGGAGATCGAAGTTGGGGAGATAGGAGTAATTGAAAGCAGAGGCACTCAACAGATAATTGGCCGGCTTTTATTTACTGCGGGAATGATACTTCAGGGCGAAAGCGGCTTGGCCGCGAAGATAATAGCGTAAGCACTACGAACTAACTTAGAATTGCCGTCTTTGCCATGGAAAATATCGCGAAAAAATAGGACAGGGCGATCACCCGTCCGTCAGTTCCGGAAAATATTAAATTTGACTTTTATTGCGCTTTAAGGATATTGAGTGCCTCAATAAACGAAAGGAATTTACATGGCCGAGAAACAGATAACAGCGATCACACCGACCCGCGCGGAAGATTATCCCGAATGGTATCAACAGGTCATTCGCGCAGCCGACCTGGCCGAATTGTCTCCCGTCCGCGGGTGCATGGTGATCAAGCCCTGGGGCTACAGCCTGTGGGAGAATATCCAGCGGGTGCTGAACGGCATGTTCAAGGCCACCGGCCACCGCAATGCCTATTTTCCGCTTTTTATCCCACTCAGTTTCCTTGAAAAGGAAGCCAAACACGTTGAGGGCTTTGCCAAGGAATGCGCCGTGGTGACCCACCATCGGCTGGAACTCGATGCCGAGGGCAAGCTGGTGCCCGCCGGGGAACTGGACGAGCCGCTGGTGGTGCGTCCGACGTCGGAAACGATAATTGGCGCCATGTTTGCCAAGTGGGTGCAGTCCTACCGCGATCTACCCCTGCTGATCAATCAGTGGGCCAACATCGTGCGCTGGGAAATGCGGACGCGCATGTTCCTGCGGACCACCGAGTTCCTCTGGCAAGAAGGGCACACCGCCCATGCCACCGAGGCCGAGGCCCGCGAGGAAACTGAACGCATGCTGAGGGTGTACGCGGATTTCGCGGAGCAGTACATGGCCATGCCGGTGATCATGGGTGAGAAAACGGCCGCTGAGCGTTTTCCCGGCGCTGTCTCCACCTACAGCATCGAAGCCATGATGCAGGACCGCAAAGCGCTCCAGGCGGGCACCTCCCATTTCCTGGGACAAAATTTTGCGCGCGCTTCGGAAATAAAGTTCCTCGACGCTGCCGGGCAGGAGCAATACGCTTGGACTACGTCCTGGGGCGTCTCCACACGCCTGATCGGCGGCATGGTCATGGCGCACAGCGATGACGATGGGCTGGTCCTGCCGCCACGCCTGGCTTCCGCCCACGTGGTGATCCTGCCGGTCTTGCACAAGGAAGCCGTCCGCGCCGAAGTGCTGGGCTACTGCGAACGGCTGGCCGCAGAATTGCGCGCGTTGAATTATGACGGCCAGCCGGTGACGGTGGAGCTGGATGCGCGCGAGGGGCGGGGAGGGGAAAAGGTTTGGAATTGGATTAAGAAGGGCGTTCCTATCCGTCTTGAAATCGGGCCGCGCGATATCGCCGCCGATTCGGTCAGCCTCTGCCGCCGGGATCGTCCGCACAAGGAACGCACCAACGTGCCGCGGGCGGAACTGCTCAGTACGCTGCCGGCGCGACTGGACGAGATCCAACAGGGACTGCTGGACCGGGCGCGAGCTTTCCGCGATCAGCATATCCGTTGCATCGATTCCAAGAAGGAACTATACCGGTTTTTCACCCCGCAGAACGCGGCAAAGCCCGAAATTCACGGTGGATTTGCCATGTGCCACTGGAGCGGCAACGCGGCGGCCGAAGAAAGGGTGACAAACGATCTCGGGGTGACTATTCGCTGTATTCCGATCGGTGGCGAAACCGAGCCGGGCCGCTGTATTTTCACGGGCCAACCCAGTCCCCGCCGCGTGGTCTTCGCCAAGGCGTATTAACGTGACGCTGCACGGGATAATCAAGTCATTGTTGCAATAGGCCATCCAGGCCGGCGAATGGTTTGAAAATGGAGGGGCCGGGCTGTTGTATCTCGGGTTCCGTTCCCTCGTAATAGCCCGCAATTTTATATTTCTCGTGTTCATGGTCGTGGCAGTAGAGGCACAGCAATTCCCAGTTGCGGCCATCGGGCGGATTGTTCCGGTGGTCGTGGTCCTTGTGATGGACCGTCAACTCGCGCAGACGCTTGCCGGAGAGTTCACGTCCGCAGCGCGCGCAGATATGCGGATAAAGCTTGAGCGCCTGGTCACGATAGCCTTTATGGCGCAGATCGCGGTCGCGTTGCAGCTCGGCCTGGATTCGGGCCTTGCGGGCGGCGCTTGAAGTGGGTTCGATGGGTGACATTCAAAAGGCTCGTGTTAATTGGAATTTAATCAGTCATAGAATCTTCTCGATATCCTGTAGTTCGTCGGCAGTGAAAGCCCTGTTCTGCAAGCTGGCAACCGCCTCTTCAATCTGCCCGACCCGGCTGGCGCCCATCAGGGCGGAGGTGATACCCGGCAGGCGCAGGCACCATGCCAAGGCCATCTGGGCCAGCGTTTGTCCCCGAGCCTGGGCCAGGTCTTGCAGCTTGCGAACCTTGGCGAGGTGCTCGGGGGTAATATGCTGCGGCTTGAGAAATCCGCGCGGGTTGGCGGCCCGGGAGTCGGCGGGAATGCCCTTAAGATATTTGTCCGTCAAGATGCCCTGGGCCAGGGGACAAAACACGATGCAACCCATGCCGGTTTCTGTCAGCACGGCCAGTAAGTCTTTTTCGATCCAGCGGTCGAACATGTTATAGGATGGCTGATGAATGAGGCAGGGGGCGCCCATGCTGCGTAATATCTGCGCAGCCTGGCGCGTGGTTTCCGCCGAATAGGAAGAGATGCCGACGTATAACGCCTTACCGCTGCGCACTATCTGATCCAGGGCCCCCAGGGATTCTTCCAGGGGCGTGTCCGGATCGGGGCGGTGGTGGTAAAAGATATCGACGTAGTCCAGACCCATGCGCCGCAAACTTTGATCGAGGCTGGATAGCAGGTGCTTACGCGAGCCCCATTCGCCATAGGGTCCAGGCCACATCCAGTAGCCGGCCTTGCTCGAAATGACGATCTCGTCCCGGTAGGCCCGCAGATCCTGCTTTAATATCCGTCCGAATGTTTCCTCAGCGGAACCCGGAGGCGGGCCATAGCAGTTGGCCAGGTCAAAATGCGTGATCCCCAGGTCGAAAGCCCGCCGCAGCATGGCCCGGGCATTGTCGAACGAATCCAGTCCGCCAAAATTATGCCATAATCCCAGCGAAATTGCGGGCAGTTTCAGGCCGCTTCGGCCGCAGCGGTTGTACGGCATGTTTTCATAACGATTCTTGGCCGGAAATGAATTTATAGTGTCAAGCATGTGTTCACCCTTTGGATTGTTGCGATCGGATTGATCTGACGGATTAACCGTCTGCCCGCAATGCTACGCATAGGCGTTGCAGGCGGGTCAACCATTCAATCGGTGCGGCTGGTGATTCATCCCGCTCCCTAGGCGATGCATTCGCCGACTTTCGCCAGCCGCAAGCGTTCGAGGTATCGGTTGGCGCCGGCGGCGCCTTCCGCCGGCGACCAGTCCGCGAATTCGGAAACCGTGCGCGCGTCATAAGGGCCCTGCTTGATTTCCAGGAACACGGAATCTTCCTGCATCGGCACCGAAGTATGCCAGGTGCTGGCTGGCAGCTCGAAAGCCAGCATTGCGGAGTCGGGCCCCGCCGCAAAGCGCTCGGTTATGCTCCCATCCCCAGCGAATGTCAAAATGTCGAATTGGCCCCGCACGACAATCACGAACTCCCATTTAGTAGGGTGCCGATGCGGGCGGAAGTAGGAATCCAGTTTGGCTGCGATAAACAGGCGCTGGATGGGATCCTCCGGCTTCGCGTGGATATTGAGGTTTGTTCGGCGCCGGGCCTGCGCGCCGGCCCTGACAATCAAGTCATCGACAAGGTTTTGCGGGATATGTTTCATCGCGTATTCCTGTGAGCGCTTTTCAATCATTCAGCATTAGAAATCATCAAGCATTCCTTGTTTTCAGAGTCCGTTGCGTCCGATGCGGGCTGATCTGCTGTTGGTTGATGATGGCAAGCGTCGCGGTACATAATATTCAACGGCGCATTTATGGCGCCAGGCGCTTAGACCACGAGCGCGCTTTGGCGCCGGCATTTCGGACATTGGATGCCGACCCGTTCGGAACGCTGGGTGTTATCCCCGGCGGTTTTTACGCCGTCGCTGGCCAGGGCCAGCTCACGCGCCGAGACGAGCATGAGCGCGGGATTGGTAAAAGCCAGCGGGCCGAGCCGCCGCACCAGCCAGCGCAACTGATCGAGTGGCCCGATCACCGCGCCGCAAGATTCGCAGAGCAGGAGCTCTTTTTCCACCTGCTCCTCGAAACCATCCCTTGAAAACGCGGCATAGTCGTACTCGTTGGAAAGTATTATTCCTTTTTCAGTCGTGCAATATCTTTCGCATTGGCCGCACTGGATGCAGGTGTCAAGGTGCTGCACCAGCTTGCGCATGGGCTTGGCGCCCTGGGTCGTGTCGGTCATGGTGATCGCATCCGCAGGGCAGACCTCGGCGCAGGCGCCGCAGCCGATGCAATCGTCTTTGTGGTAGCGCGGTCGGCCGCGAAACTGTGGAATGGGTTCATAGTGTCCGGCCGGAAAACGGGTGGTGAAAGGGCGCGAAAAAAACGACACGATCGCCAGTTTTAATATTCGGAATTGAAATAGACAGGGTAGTTTCATTCGGGCTCCTGTTTAGGCAATGCCGGATGCACATCCTCTTTGTAACGGTCGACAACGCTTTTTTCCCAGAGCCGGACGCCGAACGAATAGGCGCCGTGGGCCAGGGCATGGGCGGCGGTGGGCGCTGTGATCAAGATGAAAACCATGCACAGCAGGCAGCGCGTGGTTAATTGCGCCGAGTGTAGAAAGCCGGACGCTATCATGACGCCGATCAACACCATGCTGGTGCCCATGGTGACGCATTTGGTGGAGGCCTGCAGCCTGTTATAGATGTCGGGCAGGCGGATCATTCCAATGCAGCCCAGCACGTTGAAGGCCAATCCGATCGCCACGAATATCATGCCGATTACGCTACTCATCGAAGCCTCGTCCTTCCAGGTGTTTGGCCAGCGCGATCGTGCCAATAAAGCTAAGAATCGCCCAGGCAATGCCGATGTCCAGGTAAAACACTTTGCCGGTTTTCAGGGACAACAGGGCTGTAAAACAAACGACCACGATCCCCAGGATATCGATGGCCATCGCGCGATCCGGGGCCGTAGGTCCACGCCCCACACGATACAGGCACATGCCGCAGCAGGCAAGCAAAACCAGGTATGCCACATTATAAAACATTTTATCGTTTTCCCATGTCGATCACTGTTCCTATTCCAGAATCCGTCCGATGAACCATTCGAAACGGCCGACAATAAGGCGGGTCGCACCTTCCAAGTCCGTGGCCTTGACATTGATCCAATGGACGTAAAGGTCCCCGTTGTCATCCGCGTGGAGGGTCAGTGTGCCGGGAGTCAGGGCGATGGCGTTGGAAAGCATGGCGATCCCGGCCCTGGTTTTCAAAGTGGTTTTCACCTTGACGATGCCGGGATGAATGGGCATGGCTGGATGCAATATCCGGTAGGCCACATCGAAGTTGGCCTTGATTGCATAAAAGGCGAACACCCCGGCATAGATCGCGAACCAGAAAAGGCGCACGGGGTTGAGCAACTTAACAAAGGCGTCCGGGATGGTATTTCTCATGATTGCCACCGCCAGCAAGGCCACGCAAATACCGGGTACAAGCGCCATCGGCACAAGATGCGCCTGTCCGTCCGTCACCTCGAACGGCCAGATCAGCAGGCTCCATAGCAGGAGCAGTAATAAAAAGAAGATTATTTTTTTCATACCGCTATATTCCCATACCGCGCATTACGCCAGTGGCGTCAAGCCTGCCCCAGGCACCCAGCGCATCCACCGCCGGTGCGATCAGGAAAGGAGTCCGCAGTCCGTTTAAAAGCAGCAAGGCCATAACAAAGCAAAGCGCCGCCAGCATCAGCATTACCGTCCGCATCAGCAGAGGCACTTCATTGAATCTTGCCAGGCCATTTTTAGCGGCATTCCAGAAGGCATGTTTTTGTATTTTCAGCATCGCGGCCAGCGTTGCTAAACTCATAATCACGGCGATCAGGGCCAGCCAGGGGTGCCCGCTTTCAATACAGGCCAGCACGATGATCAGCTTGCTCCAGAACCCGCTCAGCGGAGGTATGCCCGAGATGGACATGGAGGCCACCAGCGAGGTGCCGGACGTTACCGGCATGGCCTTAGCCAGTCCCCCGAGATGTCTGAGATCGCGGCTGCCGGTGGTATATTCCAAGGCGCCGGCATTGAGGAAGAGCAGCGATTTGAAGACCGAATGGTTCAAAAGATGGAATAATGCGCCGGTCAATCCCAGCGGTGTTCCCAATCCTAAACCGACGACGATATAGCCGACTTGACTTATGCTGGAATAGGCCAGGAGGCGTTTCAGATCCCATTGTCCGAGCATCAAGATGCCGCCTACGATCATGGAAACCACACCCATTAGGCGCAGAATGAGAAGTAGGTCTGGCACAAGTTGAATCGTGAACACGTTGAACACCAACCTGATCAGTACATAGACTCCAGCCGCTTTGGTCACCACTCCCGAGAGCATGGCGGAAACCGGCGCCGGCGCCGCCGGGTAGGCATCGGGCAGCCAGGCATGGAAGGGAACCAGCGCGGCCTTCAGCCCGAATCCGCATAAAAAAAGGGCCAGCGCAAAAAGGATCGGCAAGCTGATGCCGCCCTCAGCCAGTCTTTGGGCCATTTCGGCCATGTTGAGCGTGCCCAGCATGGCGTACAGCAGGGCGATTCCGATCAGAATGAACGCGGCGGCCACACTGCCGAGCACGGCATATTTAAAGGCCGCTTCGAGCTCTTCGTGTTCACAACCGAAGGCCACCAGGGCATACGAACCGATAGCCACCAGCTCCATAAAGATATACAGACTAAACAGGTCGCCGGTGAGCACGATGCCGTTCAAGCCCGCGACCACGCACAAAAAAATGCTGTAATAGCGCAGCTTGGATGTGTAGCGGGTCATATATTGAACCGAAAAAATGGTTGCAGCCAGCCCGATGGTGTTGATTATGATCAGCATCAGGCTGGACAGTCCGTCGAGCCGGAGATCGATGCCCAGCCCAGCCTGCCAGCCGCCCAGGTGACAGATTCCGGAGCGGCCGATGGTCAACCAGGCCAGCGCGGCCAGCGTGGCCATGACCAGGTTCGTCAGCAGGTCGGGCAAGCGTTTCAGGGCCACTGAAACCATGGGGATTAAAAATGCCGCCCCCAGCGGAATCGTTACAAATAATGGAAGAGCGTCGTTCAAGTTAACCTTTCAACTTCCGCATTTCAGTGATGTCGAACGTGCCATAGCGCTCGTAGAGCCTGATGCAGATTGCCGCCAGCAGGATCAGCATTCCGAGGTTGATCATGATGGCGGTCAGGATCAGGGACTGCGGCAGGGGATCGACGGCGCTGGCCGCAAAGCTCGCCGCGCTTACACCCTGGCCCAGGATCGGAGGGCAACCGCCCATGCGGTAGCCGATCAGCACAAGCAGAACGTTGACCCCATAGCCGACGATCGCCATGCTGATCACGATCTTGACCACGTTCTTTTTCACGACCACGCCGTACAGGCCGATCGCGATCAGAACCATACAAAGAGCATAAGCCATTGGATCATCTCCTCTTTCTTAGCATCTTCCTTGCTCCATCCTTGACCGCCACGTGCACTGCCGCCGTGACCGAGAACACCGCGTAAATCAGCATGCTCACCACCAGCGCCAAGGCCAGGTCGTAGATGACGATGAGATGTTTCCCCAGGAACGCCAAGGCGCAGCTGCCATCCAACCCCAGAAATATCCGGCCGAGCAAGCCTGTGCGGCAGACTTCGGCCAGGGCGGCGGTGAGCAGGAACACCAGCGCGCCAGCGCCGGCCAGTTTCGCGGCCAGGCTTTTGCCCAGCAGCTGCATCCCGGCCCGCTGTCCCTCGGCCAGCGTGAACAGGATGAAAACGCAGGCGATGATAATGCCGCCCGCAAAGCCGCCGCCGGGGGTGCTATGGCTGTGCAGCACGAGATACACCCCGAAAATCAGGATAAATCCCTTCAGCCAGCCGGTGATCGTCTTGACCACCAGGTCCATGCCTTCCTGATGCTTGCGCTCGTTCATACGGCATCACCCTCCCGGTCTTTGGCGGACTGCTCCTTGTGCGCCGGCCGCCGCAAAATCGCCAGCGCGCCGAGTGCCGAGCAGAAAATAATGGCGACCTGACCCAGGGCATCAAAGTTGCGGTAGCCGAGAATCAGGGCGGTAACGATGTTCCTGGCGCCGGTGGCTTCCGTTCCATGCGCCAGATATGCCGCGGATGGCGTTTGGGACAGGCGGTCCATCACGGGTTGACCCAGCGCCGGGAAACCGTCAAAAATCTTGATGCCGGCGACCGTCAGCACCAGGATCATGGCCACCGTCACGGTTAGTCCGAAAAACTCGCGATCGCCGGTGACGGACGTGAGGTCGCGGTTGATTGTGGCCCGAATGAGGATGATCAGGCACAACGCTTCAACTACCAGCTGGGTAATGGCCAAGTCGGGCGCACCCAGGAACAGGAAGACAATTGAAATCAGAAAACCAACGGCACCGACGCAGACGACGGAGGACAACAAACGCGTCGTCTCGATGGCAATAATCGAGCCCACAATCATCAGCGCCAGTAATATGACAAGCAGGCTCATATAGAGAAACGCCCTCCGAAAAGCAGTGCCCACAAGAGAATCAGCAACCCGGCAAGCACCCAGGTCAGGTACATCGGCAAAAGCCCGCGGTGTGCGCTGCGCAAAATTTCCACCATAAAAAAGGCCGCTTTGCCGCCCAGATCGTAAATATCGAACAGCTTCCGGCGAGCCGCCGCAAAAATCTGCCGCAACGGATAAATATCTTCCACGGTCCGATAAAAATCCACTCCAGTGACTTCTATGTTTTCCTTATCGGCGTCGGCCGGCCCGGAAACATACGTTTGACTCATAACCTCGCCGCCGATATAGGTATCGCAGGATCGCGCCTTGCGGACCGTCGAAAGCAGATAAATCAGCAACCCAAATGCATACGCTGCCAGCAGCAGGATGGTTGCCAGCCCGGCATACCAGCTTCCAGACAGGCGAACCACTCCGTCTACGGCCGGGAAGATCATGGTGCCCAAGGGCCATTGGTAGGCAAATACGCCGAAAAGAATGCAAAGGGCCGCCAGCGTGATGCCCGGCAGCCACATTGAAATGCCCGCCTCATGGATCTTGCGTTGGCGCAATTCCTCGGAACGCTTGCACAGGAAGGTGGCATGCAGCACTTTGACGAAGCTGGCCAGCGTTAATGCCGACCCGAACATAGCGGTTGCCAGGAAGATGATCCACAGGTGATTGCCGGTCCGACTCGAATCCACCAGGGCCTGGTAAATCATCCATTTGGAATAAAATCCGTTCAGCGGGGGGATTCCGGAAATCGCCAAGGCCGAGACCAGGCAGACGCCAAAGGTTAGCGGCATCACCCGGGCCAGTCCGCCTAAGCGATCCAAATCCGTGGATCCGGCCTGCTGTTCCACCGCCCCTGCGCTCAGGAATAAAGCGGATTTATAAATGGCATTATTCAACATGTGAAACAGTCCGCCGGCAATTCCCAGGGCCGTGCCGGTGCCGATGCCCAGCACCATGTAGCCCACCTGGCTCACCGCGTGATAGGACAACAAACGCTTGAGATCATGTTGCACCAAGGCCATCATTACAGCACAGACGATCGTGACCGCGCCAACCAGCATCAGCAGTGTGTTTACGGCTGTATTCATTGCGAACATACCGGTGGTCAGCCGGACCAAAAGATAAATCCCGAGCAATTTATCGAGCGCGGCCGGCAAAAATGCCGTGACGGAAGCCGGCGCTTTCTCGCCGCAATCGGGGATCCAGGAATGAAAAGGCATGGCGCCGGCCTTGGCCAGGGCCGCAATGGCAAAACAAAAAAACGCGACATATCGGAACCCGCCGACCAGATCCAGCCGGATATCGCTCAGTGTGAGTTTATTGGTGAGGACCCAAACAATGGCAACGCCGAGCATCAGCAGGCAGTCCGATCCGCCCACGATGATCAGGCTTTTTTTGGCGGCTTCGGCGGCGCCCGGCCCGGCAATGCCGATCATCATATACAGGAAAAATCCGAGCATACCCCAGAAAACCAGGAGCAGCAGGAGGTTATTGGCCAGGATCGCGCCGCACGAGATGCCGATGCTCCACAGTAGATAGGCGTAATATTCCGGCAAGCGTTCCTTGCCGCGCATGTAGCCCATGGAATATAAAGCAATCAGGAAGCCGAACACCGTTATGGCCAGCAGTATGAACGAGGCGAGATGGTCCAGCCGCAGACTGCCCCAGGCGGCATCCGTGAACAGCAGCGGACTATTGCCCGGCATCCGTTTCCATTCCAGCAGCAGCAGGCCAACTATCAAAACGCTGACCGCGCTGGCCGCCGTTGCCAGTAGGGCCCGGGCGCGATCGAAGGCTCTGGGCAGAAGCAAACAGAAGAATCCCGCGGCCAGCGGGAACGTGACCGATAATATCATCGGATGGAGTGCAATCGCCATGGTATTTACATTTTCAGGCGGGGACCTGCCACGCCCAATGCCTTTTGCAGTCGGGCTGTCTTGGCCTGCGACAGCCGGATCAATTCTGGGGATGACCAGAGCCTGGCGCCGGTTCCGCTATCGACAGCGGCCATGCGCTCGGTGCAGCAATAGCACGGATCGACAGCCGCCAGGATGATCGTGGCATCCGCCACCGACTGCCCGATGACGGTTGTTTTATTCGTCGGGACATTCATAAAACTGGGCGCCCTGATCTTGTGGCGCAGCGGTCGGTTGCCGCCATCGCTGCGGATATAGTGGAACACTTCGCCGCGCGGCGCCTCGTAGGTGCCGATGCCTTCGCCGGCCTTGATTTCCTTAGGATTGGAATCCACCGGGCCCGGCTTGGTTTGCAAGAATTCGAGGCATTGCTCGACGATCTTGATGGCTTCCATGATCTCGAGGATGCGGACGATGGCTTTGTCGAACACATCGCCGTTGTTGCCGGTAATGATCTTCCAATCGACGCGGCCATATACCGGGTGCGGACAATCCTTGCGCACATCCTTGGCCACCCCGGAAGCCCGGGCGGTCGGGCCCACGGCGCAATAATCGATCGCCTGCTGTTTGGTCAACGTGCCGACCCCCAGCAGGCGGGCGCGGATCAGCGGGTCTTCCGTCACTGCGTCTCTAAAAAGATTCATCGGTCCCTTGAGATCGTTCATTGTTTTGCGGATGGCGGGTATATCCTCCAGTCTGATATCCCGCCGCACGCCGCCGGGTTTCATCATGGCATAATGATTGCGATTGCCGGTGAGCAACTCGAACAGCTCGAGAACCGGTTCGCGGTAACGCCAGGCCCACATCCAGACTGTGTTGAAGCCCAGAAAATGCCCGGCCAGTCCCAGCCAGAGCAGATGCGAGTGGATCCGCTCCATTTCGCCGACCACGACCCTGATGTAGAGCGCGCGTTCGGGCACCTCCACTCCGCCGGCCTCCTCGATGGCCTGCACGCAGGCCATGGGGTGGGAGGTGGAACAAATCCCGCAAATTCGCTCCACCAGGAATACGGTTTGTTCGAAGGTCTTGGATTCCGAGAGCTTTTCAATACCACGGTGATTATAGCCGAGCTCGATATCGAGGTCCACGACCTTCTCGCCTTCGACGTGCAGCTTGAAAAATTCCGGTTCTTCCTGGAGCGGATGGTAGGGGCCGATCGGGATTATGGTTCTCTTGCTCATTTGGGCACCGGTTCTTCCTTGATGTAGTCGCGTCGCAATGGGTATTTGCCCGCAGGCCAATCGTCAGCTAACAGCAGGTGCCGCAGGTCCGGATGATTCAGGAAGTTGATCCCCAACAACTCCCACATTTCGCGTTCGATCCATTCCGCGCCTTTGCAGATCCCGGCGATGGACTCAATCTGCGGGTTTTCCCGGTTCAGCTTCGTGAGCACTGAGAAGACCAGGGCGTGGTCGTCGAAAGCCCAATGATAGAGCACCTCGATGGCGTCGGGCGCGTCCGTGCCGGTTGCGATCGCAAGGCGCGCTGCCAAATCCCGAAACAGATAATGCGACGTTTCGGGAATATCCTGCGGCTGGACCTCGATATACACCCGCCGGGCGGATTGCTCCGTCCATTGGACGATCTTGTCGCCCAATTTTGCCTTGATTTGCGTCAGCAGTTCTTCGGTTGTCATGCGTCTCGCTTTCGTTCCGTCCGGTCCTGTTTTACTTTTCGCCTCTTAATTTCTTTACCAGTTTAACCACCGCCATGATCATGGCCTCCGGCTTTGGCGGACATCCGGGCAGATAGGCGTCCACTGGAATATGCTGATCAACCGGGACATCCCAATTGTATGATTGCTGGAACATATTGCCGGTGCAGGCGCAGGATCCGATGGCAATCACCAGGACCGGCTTGGCGGCGGCCTCGTATACGTGCTTCAGGCGGATAGCGGCCTTCTTGTTAAAAATACCGGAGACCAGGAGTACATCTGCGTGCCGGACGCTGCCCACCAGCGTTATGCCAAAACGCTCCAGGTCATAGCGCGGCGTCAAGGCATCGATAATTTCGATATCGCAGTTGTTGCACGCGCTCCCGCCAAGGTGAAACACGTTCAGTGACCTGGTCAGAACATTTATGGCAAAACTCATATTATTACCACCCCGCCAAAGCGGCGATGACCGCTGCCAGGGCCGCTACCGTTAGCGGCCCCCAGAAAAACGAGATGGCCTGATCGATCCGCACCCGCGGTGCTGTGTTCTTTATGAGGATCACTGCTGTTACCAGACCCAAGTACTTGAGCCCGCCCAGCAGGATCGACAGCCAGCCCTTGTCAAAAGAGATTCCTCCGCAGAAAACGGCCGCCAGAAAAATCGGAATCGTAAAGAGCATCATGGCGCGCGTCAATTTAAATATGCCCAGTGGCGGTCCGGAATACTCCACATACGCTCCGCCGGTCAGTTCTGTCTCGGCCTCCGGAGCGTCGAACGGCACCAAGGTTAGCTTGGCCTGCATGCAGATGATCGCGACCGCCAGCGCCAAGATGCCGGAAGGCGAATAGATGGCCGGTTGCGCCGCCAGCAGGTCGGCCAGCCTGATGCTGTGCGTCTGGATCACCGGCACCAGGATGACCAGCACAAACGGCAGCTCGTACGCGAGCAGCATCTTGATTTCACGGCTGCCGCCCAGCGAGGCCAGGGGGTTTTGAGAAGCAAAAGATCCCAAAATAACCCCAACTGCGGGGATGGTGAGCAGGTAGAGAATGACGATAACATCTCCGCTGAAAGTCTGGCCGATTGGCAGAAAAGCCCGCCAGATCAGCATTGAGGCCAGGGCGACGGCGGCCATGCCGAACACCGGCGCCGCCAGAAACAACCCCCGGGCTGCGCCCGTCGGAATACAGGTTTCCTTGATCATCAACTTAAGCACATCGTAGAAAGGCTGGAGGAAAGGCGGGCCGACCCGCATCTGGATGCCGGCCGTCACCTTCCGGTCGATCCAATTGGTCAGCAGCCCCACGCCGGCCGTGAATAACAAGCCCGGGAAAAAAAGTGCCTGCAAAATTAGATATACAAGGTCCATCGCTCTATACATCCTTCTTTTTCCAGCGTGGTGCCCGCACTGCCACGTGTTCGCCGATCAGGAAAATGCCGTCCTTGGGCGATTCTTCCACTTCCCTGAATTCGATCGCCTGTTTGGGGCAACTGATCACGCAGGGCGGTTCCGTTTTAGCGCTGGTCGCGCAAAAGTCACAGGCGCTGACGAAAAACGGCAGTGTTTCAAGATAGATTGTGCCGAAGGGGCAGGCATGCCCGCAGGATTTACAACTTACGCAGCGCATGTTGTAACGCTTGATCACTCCGTCGCTCTGACGTTCCAATGCCTGGAATCTACATGCTGCCACGCAGCAAGGATCCTCGCAGCGGCGGCAAATGAGCGCAAAAGTCGCCATTTCACGCAAGGCCAGAATGCCGTGATCGGTCGCTTGCGGACGATAGAAATAGCCGCATTGGACGGAACACTTCTCGCATTCGTCGCATTTGTTTAAATCTATGAATAACCGTTTTGCCATCGCCTAATCCCATATTTTATGGAGGTGCCGGATGCGATCGTAAGTGAAGACCGGGCCGTCTTTGCAGGCATAGTAGGGTCCCAGGCGGCAATGTCCGCATTTGCCGATCCCGCAACTCATGTTCTTTTCCATGGAGAGGTAAATGTTTTCCGGAGCATAACCGAAATTCAGCAGTTCCAAGGTCGAGAATTTCATCATAATCGGCGGTCCGCAGACCACGGCCACGCCTTCCTTGGGATTGCATTTGAGCTTGTCCGGCGTCAGGATCGTCGTGACTACGCCCTCGTTGCCGCTCCAGCTGGCGTCGCGTTTGTCGACTGTGACCATTATATCCAATTCCTGCCGACCCCATTTTTCCTCCACCGCTTGGCGGTAGACGAGATCCGACGGACTTTTGGAGCCGTAGCGGACAATGATTTTCTTATATTTATCGAAATCTTCGAAAAGCGCAAAAAGCAAGGCCCGCAGCGGCGCCAGCCCCACGCCGCCGCCCACGATCAGCACTTCCTTGCCGTGGTATTTTTCCAAAGGGTAGGGCAGGCCCAGCGGTCCGCGGATGGCCAGTTCGGCACCGGGCTGCAAGGCGTGAATTTTTTCGGTGACCCGTCCCGCGCGCATAATCGTGATTTCGAGCCGGTCGCTTACCGCCGGCGAGGAGGACGGCGTAAACGGTGCTTCCCCGCAGCCGGGCACGGTCAATTCGATAAACTGGCCGGCTTTGAACACCAGCGGTTGTTCCGGCCGGATCAGGAAGGTCTTGATGTTGGCGGTTTCCTGGACCACCTTCTCCAGCCTGGCGGGAATGGGCATGTAAGGATTAAGGTTCATTGACAGCTCGCATTAAAACCCGGCGGATATCGATTTTGCCCGTGCAGGCCTCGATGCAGCGTCCGCAACCGTCGCAGGCGTAGCGTCCGAGGATTTCCGGGAAGAACGAGAATTTTTTTTCGAAGCGATTGTATAGTCTTTCGGCCCGGTGCCGGCGCGGGTTGGCCCCGCCGGCGACCGTGGCAAAATTACGGTAAAGACATGAATCCCATTGTCTTATACGGGTAGTGGCGTTGTTGCTTGTCTTGCCGTCGGCCAGCAGGAAGCAGTGGCAGGTGCAACAGATGAAGTTGCAGGCCCCGCATTCCACGCAATCCATGGCGAATTCATCCCAGTTGCTTTTGCCCCGGGATTTCTCGACGGCTTGGCGAAAATCAGCGCCGCAGACCAGTCCGGACTTTTCGGCCAGCTGACATACGTGGCGGTAGATCTTCTGGCGGTTTTGATCGCGTTCTTTAAGAATCTCGTCGTCGGCGGGCGCTAACAGGTTTTCGGCCTGCTTCAATAATTGCGCGCCGCGTTCGCTGCCGGACTCGATCACGTAGCCGAGGGCGGTAGGCGAGATGTTGATATCGAACCCGGATTTGGCATACGGCTGCTCATTGACGGCCGGGCAGAAACAGACATCGCACGCGGCGCTGCAATCACATGCGACCATGATGGTCTTCTTGCGCGTTTCAGCGTAGAAAGGATCGACCGGTTCGGAATTCAGAAAAACATGGTCATGAATCTGCAAGGCTGAAAGATCACAATTCTTTACCCCGAACACGATCTGCTCAGGTATATTCGGTGCCGGCGAGGGCGTGCCGAGCTGGCCCATGACTGCGCGCGGCGCAAAAACTACGGCCTTCAGTGGTTCAACCGGTCGGAACGCGCCGAGGCTATGTTGCCCCGGTTGCCAGGTCTCCGCGCGGACGAGATGATACTGGTCCTGTGTCTTTTCAATTGGTTTATCGCCGGCCAAGATTGCCGGGCGAGTTGATCCGTCGGCGCGGATGGTCTCCAGTGCGAACACAATCCGTCCGCGGCTCAATGTTTGCAGGAAATCATCCAATTTGTTTGAATCGAGTTTGTACACTAAAAGTCTCCTGTCTTTTGCCGTCAAAGAAAAGATATTGGCTTGATTATCACGAACTTGTAGTCTTGTCAATTGATAACCCTGATTTACGGGATTATCTCCAGCACCCGAAAAAGATCCATGCCGGCCGCGCCCTCAGAAAGTTGCAAGCAGAGTCACAATGATAGACAGGCCGCGCAGGCCCAACAGCGGTAACCGGAACATTCATCCTGTCAATCCGGTGTATTCCTGTTAAATTCAGGATGAATGCTGACTTCTATCTTCTGGATACTTTAGTTACGCTAAAATGCTCTTTTCAGGACGCATCGCGGATTCAGAAACTAGCCTTTTTCGGGCCCCGTAATGCCCCAGTATTTATGTTGCAGCTGGCTGCGCTCCAGTTCCATGAATCCGCGGGTGATCGTATAATTTTCGACTGACTTGGCCATGGTGGCCTGAAATTCGCGCACTCGCGGCGAATGTCGGGACAAGCCCTCGGAGTCTCTAAACTGCTCAACCAGCCTGGCGACGTCAGTGTCGCGGACGAGCTGGTACATGCGCGTGAAGTCACGTACCGCTTGCAAGGTTTTACTCAGGCGGTGGTCGGAGGGTTTTTTGACCTGGTCGAAGGCGCGCTCGATGTACACGCCTGGATTGTTGAATTTGCATTCGGGCGTGTCAATGAAGGCGCTGCCGTTGGGAGTGGCGGACCATAAGTGACGGGCGATTGCCCTCATTAGGTTGCGCGCGATGTCTTCCGTGTCGGCGATGAACGGACCGACAAACGGGCGCAAACGTCCGGGACGCGCCAGGCAATAGCCACAAATAACGTCGGACTCATTCCGGTAAACGAAACAACTGCCCTGGGCGTCCACAAATAGCCGGCGCAAAATTGATTCCCGTTCCAGGAAGGCGGCGGCGTCGTAGCGGGCCACCGCTCCCAGGTCTTTTTTGTGTATGACGGCAATGCGGCGCGTGTCATAGACGCAGTTGGCAAACTCGTCCAGTCTGAAGATAGAACGCCAGATGCGGTAGGAATTGACATAGCCCACGGCGCCATACACGGTATTACCCATGGGAGTGGCGTCCAGGCCGTTGATTATTTTTCCGGAAGCGATGGCATGTCTGACGCAGGCCTGCATCATGGCGTTGGCGATGCCCTGGCGCCGCGCTTCCGGATGCACGAGGATCATGCCGATCCAGGTGTTGTTCCGGCCCAGCGGCAGCACCGAGGCCGTGGCCAGCGGGATATCGCCGCCCCGGCAACGCAGTTTGCCTATGAATGTGCCGTTCGGGTCCAGATCGATCATGCGCTTGATATCCCGCTCGACCTGGTTCCAACCCGCGCGGAGCGTCAGCAGGGCCATACTGTGCTGATCTTTTCCGATTTTTTCGATTCGGAAATGCTGCGTGTTGACCAGCTTGCTGCCGGCCGGTAAATCGACTTTATATGATTTGGGAACAAGCACTCTGATCTTTGGCCCGCTGTTGGCGATGATTTCAACATCCCGTTCGGTCGCAAAGGCGGTGCCCTGCGGGTTATTGAGGCGGAAGCACCCGTATAAAGCGTCAATGGTCTTATTTTTTCCAAGAACAATATCGGATGTGCCATTTAAGCCGACCATGGGATTGAGTGGGTGTTTCATGCTGCCTTGGATCAGGAATAATCATCTTTGAGTTTATGCCAGTCGAAAACTAAACCCGGAATATAATCGTGCCGGACTGGTAAATCAAATGTAAAGAATATCTAGCCCCCATTCGAAAAGCCCTTTAACCGCGAACTACGCCGATAACGCTGATAAATGAGTCAGTAGCCAAAGTCCCCGAGCAGACGGCCACGAGGGACCGTGGCCCTTCAATATCGAAGGGAAGCCGCCTATTTTCGGTGGTGGCGGGACGTGCTCTGTCGTATTCGCAGGACTTTTGCACTTATTCCATTATTACCGACGTTTGATGTTGACCTCCGCGGGCGCCATTAGCATACTGCCAGTGTAGTCAACCAACCATACCAGAACGCATGGAGACAAACGATTATGGCCAACACCAAAGATTTTGACCTGCCGGTGACGCTGGCGGGCATCAAGTTTCGCAATCCTTTTTATGTGTCGTCCGGTCCGACGACCATGACCGTTGAACAGCTCAAGGCCATTCGTGATAACGGGTTCGGCGCAGCCAGTCTTAAGCTTACAGTCTATCCCCTGCCGTATATCAATCGCGTACCGCGTTACGGCTATTACCCCGATCAAAACTTCCTTGTGTTCACGGCGGAAAAGCGACTCTTGCTGGATGAATTGCTGAAGCTGATCAACCAGGGCAAGAAGCAAACCCCTGAACTCGTGCTGTTCGCCAATATCACCTATGCGGGCGATGAAGGGCCGGCGGGGTGGGCCACGATGGCTAAAAAATGTGAAAATGCCGGGGCCGACATTATCGAGCTGAACATGTGCTGCCCCAATATGTCGTTTAACCTGGAGGTGTCCGGCAAAGATACGGGCGGACCCAAGACTGGCGCGTCCATGGGCAAAAACCTGTCGGTAGCTGAGCAGGTTGTGAGTGCCGTGCGAGCGGCGGTCAAGATTCCGCTCTTTGTCAAGCTGACCGCCGAAGGTGGACAAATCGCCACGGTTGCCAAAGCTGTGCTTGATGCTGGCGCTGATGGCGTTGGTGGCGCTGCCAACCGACTGGGCATTCCGCCCATCAATCTGGACGACCCCAAGCGTTCCATGTATTTCCTGCAGAAAGAAGTCGGCATGGCCTGCTTCAACGGGCCCTGGTTGAAACCCCTCGGACTCCGCGACGTTTATGAAATGCGGCGCTTGAATGGTCCAGCCAAGATCATCACAGGGGTGGGTGGTGTCACGACCTGGCAGGATGGCATCGAGATGGCCATGATGGGCGCCGATTTGGTAGGCATGTGCACCGCCACGATCGTCAACGGGTTCGGATATTTCCCGGAATTCATCCAGGGCGTCAAGCAGTATCTGGACAAGCAGGGCTTGAAGTCCCTGCGCGAAGCGCGCGATCTATTGGTGCCGGCCATCACCTCGGCGCCCAACTTGACGTTGTATGCCGGTCATGCCCGTCTGCGGAATATTCGGCCGACGGCGCCGTGTGTCATGGCCTGCGCTAACTCCGTGCCGGCGCAGGGCTATGTGCGCGCCGTGGCGGACGGGGACTTCGAGGAGGCCTACCAGTTGATCATGTCCAGGTCGCCTTTGCAATCGATCTGCGGCAAGGTGTGCGATCACGCCTGCGAAACCGAATGTACGCGGGCTGCCAAGGACGAACCGATCATGATTCGCGAGATCAAGCGCTTTGTCCTTGATATGGCGGAACGCGCGGGCTGGCAGCCCCGGCTCCTCAAAGAACGCGGCGTACGGAAAAGCGCCAAGGTCGCCGTCATCGGCGCTGGCCCGGCCGGGATCTCCTGCGCCTACGATCTGGCGCGCGCCGGTTACCGCGTCAAGATTTTTGAAGCAGCGCGTAAAACTGGTGGCATGCTGCGTTACGGGATTCCTGCATTCCGGCTGAACGACAAGGATATTGACAAGGAAGTGGGCACCTTGAAGAAATTGGGCGTAGCCGTTCAATGCGCCAAAGTGATGGGCCGGGATATTTCCTTGAATTCTCTTAAAAAAGAAGGCTTCAAAGCGATCTTTTTCGGAGTGGGCGCTCAAACGGGCTGGAAGATGAATATCCCGGGTGAAGATGTTCCGGGCAATTATTCCGCGATTGATTTCCTGCGGCTGACGCGCACGGGCAAACCGCCGGTCTTGGGTCAGAGCGTGGCTGTGGTCGGCGGTGGGTTCACGGCCATCGATTCGGCGCGCACGGCGCGCCGACTCGGCGCCAAAGAGGTTTATGTGTTGTACCGGCGCACGAAAGACGAAATGCCTGCTACCAAGGAGGAAGTCTGGGAGGCCGAGGAGGAAGGCGTCAAGGTCATGTATCTCGTGGCGCCACGGATGGTCTTGGCCCGCGACGGCAAAGTCGCCGGCATCCGCATGCAGAACTATGTGCTCTCGAGCAAGAAAGACGCTTCCGGTCGTCGCAGCCCGCTGGAAGTGCCCGGCACTGAGTTCACCCTGCAGGTCGAGTCGGTGATTTCCGCCATCGGTCAGGGCGTGGTGGCCCCGGAAGTGCGCCTGACTGACCGCGGCACGATCGGCGTGGACGAAAAAACCGGCGCCACTTCGGTGAAGGGCGTCTTTGCCGGCGGCGATTGCGTGCTCGGTCCGAAGAACGTGATTTCCGCCATTGCCCAGGGTAAGCGCGCGGCGGTTTCGATCGACCGTTATCTATCGGGCAAAAAAGCTTTTCTGAATTATGATCTGCCCGGGGCGGAGGTGGATAAGGATGCGGTGCTGATGCGCCATGGCAAGGAGCCGCGCGCATATCGTCCGACACTCTCAAAACCGGCGCCCGCCAAAAGGGTGGCCACCTTTGAGGAATACATGCCCGTTTTATCGCGGGAGCAGGCCCTGAAGGAAGCGCAACGCTGCTTGGCCTGCGGGTGCGGCGCCGGGTGCCTGATTTGCCTGAAGATCTGCAAAATGTTCGCCTATAACAAGACTGCGAGTGGACGCGTGGAGCTGGACGAGGATAAATGCGTCGCCTGCGGCATGTGCTTGCAGCGCTGTCCCAACCAGGTGATTGAAATGGTCCAGACTTCGGCCAAGCCGATCTGATTGCCGGGGAGTTCTCCCGCTGTCCATAGGCGTCAACCTGACAACATCCAATAAGGAATCTCCAATAACCAAGTTCAGCGTTGACTTGGGTGTTCACCGATATCGTCGCGTCCCGTGTGGGACGCGGAGAATTGGGTGTGCTTTGCGCAGGCGCTGAAGCGCCTGCCAGGTTTTACGCGTATGTCGCACGAGACGACAAATGTGTAATCCTTTTTTTGAACCATACTCTCTTTTCAGGCCGGTGGAGGGCGAGGCTGTGCCGAGCCGGAAGCTTAAGCCGCCATTCCCGGCCAGAGCCAGATGGTTATTTGCTAGGGATTACTACCCGGAACTCAAGGTTCAGGCTTGACTCAAATTTTCAGCGCAAAGTGGGTAGAAGACGATGATATGAATATGACCTGCCTTGGTGCCCTAGTGGTCGGTCGTGTGCTCGTCTGGGAATTGGTCAAAATATTTCTTCAGGTTAAATCCAGCAGTACAGAGCGACATCAGCGCCGTCTGGTAAAAGTTGCAGCCCTGTAATAAAAGGAACCAAAATAATGAAAGACAATTCTTTGAAGAAAATAAAAGCGCTCGGTCAATCAATTTGGCTCGACTACATCCGGCGCGATCTGATTGCAAGTGGTGAGCTTCGACGTTTGATCGAAGAGGATGGGCTGCGGGGAATGACCTCGAACCCATCCATCTTTGAGAAGGCGATAGCGGCAAGTCATATTTATGACCAGGACATTCGTGATATGGCCCTTAATAAAAAAGATGTTACAACAATCTATGAAGCTCTCACACGGCGTGATGTACAGAACGCTGCTGACGAGTTCAGGTCTGTGTATCAAAAGACTGACGCCGCAGATGGATATGTCAGCTTGGAGGTCAACCCTTATCTGGCGTATGACACCAAGGGTACAATCGAAGAAGCCCGTCGATTGTGGGCTGCACTGAACAGGCCCAACGTTTTAATCAAAGTCCCGGCGACGTCCGATGGTTTGCCTGCCATCCAGCAACTCATCAGCGAAGGAATTAATGTCAACGTGACCTTGCTCTTTGGGTTGCCGCGTTATCGACAGGTTGCGGAAGCCTGCATTGCAGGCTTGGAAGCGCGTGCAGCTCAAGGCAAACCGCTGAAACATATCGCCTCGGTGGCCAGTTTTTTTTTAAGCCGTATTGACACTCTGGTGGACCCGATGTTGGAGAAGTTTATCGAATCGGGTTGCAAGAAGACGGAACTGGCGAAGAAAGTGTATGGGCAAGTGGCCGTCTCGAGTGCTAAGGCGGCTTATCAAATCTACAAGCAGGTTTTTGGCGGTGATCGGTTTAAGAAATTGGCTGATCAGGGCGCTCGTGTGCAGCGGCTGCTCTGGGCCAGCACAAGCACTAAGAACCCGGACTACAGCGATATAAAATATATAGAAGAGATAATCGGGGTGGATACCGTAAACACGGTTACGCTTGAAACAATCGTTGCTTACCGTGATCACGGCGATCCGGAATTACGCCTCGAACAGGATCTCGAGCAAGCTAATTGGATAATGGCAAGTTTACCGGAACTCGGGATCAGTATTGATAAGGTGACTCAGCAGCTTGAGGACGAAGGAGTTAAAAAATTCAACCAGCCATTTGACAAGCTGATGGAGGTCATAATCAAAAAATCAGCAGAGTAATTAAAGAGAGCACAATGAAAATAAGCCCCTATGCAGGCAAACCAGCCGAGCCAGCGATGCTGGTCAATGTGCCTAGACTCGTCACAACTTATTATACCGAAGTGCCTGATCCGAAGGTTCCGGCGCAACGAATTGCGTTCGGAACCTCAGGACATCGGGGCTCAGCCTTCAATAAAGCATTCAACGAAAGACATATTCTCGCCATTAGTCAGGCCATTTGCCTCTATCGCATTCAGCAGAAAATAAACGGGCCTCTCTTTCTTGGCATGGACACCCATGCACTTTCCACGCCGGCATTTTCAAGCACACTTGAGGTGTTGGCAGCTAACGGAGTGGAAGTCATGATTGCGGAGAGCGATGAATATACCCCAACCCCAGCCATATCTCATGCGATTCTCACATACAACCGCGGACGCAAGACAGGGTTGGCCGATGGCATAGTGGTTACGCCTTCGCATAATCCGCCGCATGATGGCGGCTTCAAATACAATCCGCCGAACGGGGGACCGGCTGAGAACGACGTCACTGGCTGGATCGAGGCAAAAGCGAACGAGCTCCTCGAATCGGCACTCAAGCGTGTGAAACGGGTTCCGTACGAAAGGGCTCGGCATGCCGCGACTACGCATCGGTATGATTACCGCAGTGCCTACGTCAACGATCTTGGCAACGTGGTCGACATGGAAGCAATTCGGGACTCGAAGCTCAGCCTCGGGGTTGATCCACTTGGCGGAGCGGGAGTTAATTACTGGGGACCCATTGCCGAACGCTACGGACTCAATCTGCGAATTGTCAACGACATCGTCGATCCGACCTTCCGTTTCATGACGGTTGATTGGGACGGTCAAATCCGCATGGACCCATCCTCACCCTATGCCATGCAGCGATTAATTAGCATGAAGGGCCAGTTTGACCTTTCTTTCGCCTGCGACACGGATCACGATCGGCACGGGATTGTCACCAGAAGCAGGGGATTGCTTGCTCCCAATCATTACCTTGCCGCTGCTGTTTTCTACCTCTTCCAGCACCGGCCAAAGTGGCGCAAGGCGGCGGCGATCGGTAAAACGGTTGTGAGCAGCCGGATGATTGATCTCATCGCCGCGAAGCTCGGCCGAAAGCTCTACGAGGTCCCAGTTGGCTTCAAATGGTTCGTGGATGGATTGCTTGATGGTTCGCTTGGCTTCGGCGGCGAAGAGAGCGCGGGCGCTTCTTTTGCTCGTCTGGATGGAACCGTTTGGACGACGGATAAGGATGGGATTGTCCCGGCATTGCTGGCGGCGGAGATCACGGCCCGGATGGGCCGCGATCCCTGTGAAATCTATTGCGAACTCATGCGCGAGTTTGCTGAGCCTGTCTATGACCGCATTGAGGCGCCAGCCACACCGGATCAAAAGAAACGGTTGGCGAGACTCTCACCCCAGCAGCTTAAGCTTTCCGAACTGGCGGGCGAGAAAATTCAGACCGTCCTCACCCGCGCGCCGGGTAACGGCGCGCCCATCGGGGGTTTGAAAGTAATAGCCGAAAGTGGATGGTTCGCGGCGCGTCCGTCAGGGACCGAGAATATCTATAAGATCTATGCAGAGAGCTTCCGAGGAGCGGACCATCTACACCGCATCCTGGAGGAAGCCCAGGCAATTGTCAGCCATGCCTTGGCGGCGGATGCGGAGAAGAAATCATGAGCACCATTTTAGCCTTGCATGCAGGCGAAGCGGAGATAAACTAAGCATTGAATCAAAGCTAGTAAATATGAAAAACACCACCAGTTTATCAAATCGTGGTGTAGTGGTCTCAGTGCGCGGCAGCGTCGTGGACGTAAGATTCGGTGAGCGGCTGCCGCCGATCTATTCCGTGCTGCGCGCTGGAGAAAAGGGGCGAATCGTTATCGAAGTGCTGGCGCAACGGGATGCGCATCATGTGCGCGGGATTGCCTTGACTCCCACGCAAGGTCTTGCGCGCGGCATGGCGGTGGAGGATACCGGCGGTCCCTTAAAAGCGCCGGTGGGTAAAGGGCTCCTCGCGCGGATGTTCGACGTGTTCGGCAATGTTATCGATCGCGAAGCAGCGTTGACCGACGTCCAGTGGCGTTCCGTGCATCGGGCTCCGCCGCCGCTAGCACGTCGTTCTACAAAGTCAGAGATATTTGAAACCGGCATCAAGGTTATTGATGTGTTGGTGCCGCTGGAGCGCGGCGGCAAGGCGGGTATGTTCGGCGGGGCGGGCGTAGGCAAGACGGTCTTGCTCACCGAGATAATTCACAACATGGTCGGCAAGCAGAAGGGCGTAAGCATCTTCTGCGGCATTGGCGAGCGCTGTCGCGAAGGCGAGGAGCTTTATCGTGAAATGAAGGAAGCCGGCGTGCTCCCGAACATGGTGATGGTGTTCGGACAAATGAACGAGCCCCCGGGCGCCCGTTTCCGCGTGGGGCATGCGGCTTTGACGATGGCCGAGTATTTTCGCGATGATGAGCAGCGCGATGTGTTGTTGCTGATCGATAATATTTTTCGTTTCATTCAGGCCGGCATGGAGATCTCCGGCTTGATGGGACAGATGCCGTCGCGCCTGGGCTATCAACCCACGATGGGTACCGAGTTGTCGGGGTTGGAAGAGCGTATCGCCAATACCGATAGCGGCGCCATCACCTCCATCCAAGCGGTGTATGTGCCGGCGGATGATTTTACCGATCCGGCTGCGGTGCATACGTTCGCGCATCTTTCCGCCTCCATCGTGCTCTCGCGCAAGCGGGCCAGCGAAGGGCTTTTCCCAGCCATCGATCCGCTCCAATCCAGTTCGAAGATGGCCACGCCGGCAATCGTCGGTGAACATCATTATCTCTTGGCGCAGCAAATCCGGCGCACGCTCGCACAATATGCGGAACTCAAGGACATCATTGCCATGCTTGGGCTGGAGCAGCTTTCGCCGGAAGATCGCACCGTGGTCGGTCGCGCTCGTCGGTTGGAACGTTTTTTAACCCAACCTTTTTTCACGACCGAGCAGTTCACCGGTCTCAAAGGCAAACTGGTCAGCCTGGAAGACGCCCTGGATGGTTGCGAGCGGATTCTGAGCGATGAGTTCAAGGATTATCCTGAAAGCGCGCTCTACATGCTCGGGAGGATTGACGAGGCGCAGGGAAAAGTGAGGCCCAAGCAGCCCGTCCCTCAAGACGAACCGAAGGGGAAAGCCTAAGACAAGAGCGCTACTTGGCGACGCTCTATGCTGGGCCGACCAAGGCGCTCAAGCAGACCGTGAGACGAAACATCGAACGCTAACCGGAAGATTTTATGTTAGTGCTCTCATCTGAATATTTTAGAGAATGGAGGTCACAATTTGTGACCTCCATTATGACCATGCCGGGCGGGGGGGCATTCCTTCTCCGCCCAGGGCGCCGCCAATACTCATGAAGCTTACGATTTTACTGCCGTTCCAGATATTTGCCGATCGAACCGGCGTGGCGCGCATTGTGGCGGAGACGCACGAGGGCTCGTTTGGGATTTTGCCACAGCGCCTGGACTGCGTCGCGGCGCTCGCGCCCGGAATTCTGACCTACGAGACGGCAGCGGCAGGCGAAGTTTTTGTGGCCGTTGATGAAGGGATACTGGTCAAGACCGGCCCGAAAGTGCTCGTTTCCGTACGCCAAGCGATGGGCGGAACGGATCTTACCCAATTGCGAGCTGCGGTGGAAAAAGAATTTATGATCCTGAACGAGCACGAACAAAACGCGCGCTCGGTCATGGCGAAACTGGAAAACGGATTTGTGAGTCGTTTGGCAGCCTTTCAGCATGAAGGATGAGTCATCCAAGAAGATCCCGGGCAACGGGCCGACCTTGGCCGAGCAGGTCGGCGCGAAGGTGGCCCGCAAGCTCAATGCGCGGCGCAACCCGACATCAGGTGTGTGGTTTGGTCTGGGCATGATGGGACTTATCGGCTGGTCGGTGGTCCTTCCGACGCTCCTCGGTGCGGCGTTGGGACTGTGGTTGGATAAACACCACCCGGGCAAGCATGCCTGGACGCTGGCGCTGTTGGTGGCCGGCCTTATGATCGGCTGCTTAAATGCGTGGCATTGGGTTGCCAAGGAAGACAAGGCCATGCGCGAGGAACAGGAGGATAACGATGTATGAAACGCTACCCCTGATGCTGTCCTGCTTGGCGGGCGGCGGGCTTGGTGCGATTTTTTTTGGCGGTCTTTGGTGGACGATTCGTAAGGGCGTTGCGTCCCAACGGCCGGCGCTTTGGTTCTTCGGCAGCCTGCTGCTGCGCATGAGTATTGCGCTGCTTGGATTCTACTTCGTATCCGGTGGTCAGTGGGCGCGGATGCTGGCGTGCCTGCTTGGCTTCGTCATTGCGCGCTTGGTCGTGACCCTGCGACTGCGTCCGAGGCAGGCGTGGCTGGCCCGTCCTTCGAGGGAAATCCACACTCAGCCGGCACAGGAGGTCAGTCATGCGCCTTAGTCCTGACGAGATAATCTTCTGGCAATATGGGGTTTTCAAACTTAACGCCACCATTGTGTTCACGTGGGGGCTGATGCTCGTGCTGGCCGTCGGTTCAAAACTGATCACGCGCCAACTGTCCACCGATCTGCAACGGTCCCGCTGGCAGAACCTTCTTGAAATCATCGTCACCGCCATCCAGAATCAACTCGAGGAAGTGGGCCTCAGCCGCCCCGAAAGGTATCTTGGTTTTCTGGGCACGCTCTTCCTCTTTGTCGCCGCCTCCAGCCTCTGCACTGTTATCCCAGGCTACGAGCCGCCGACAAGCTCGCTCTCGACCACTGCGGCTCTCGCACTTTGCGTGTTTGTAGCCGTGCCGCTTTTCGGTATCGCTGAACAAGGACCGATCGATTACCTCAAATCCTACATGCAGCCGACGTTTATCATGTTGCCCTTTAACATAATCAGTGAAATCTCCCGCACGCTGGCCCTGGCCGTCCGTCTGTTCGGCAACATGATGAGCGGAGCGATGATTATCGGTATTCTGCTAACCATCACGCCCTTCATCTTTCCAATTGTTATGACGCTACTCGGTCTGCTGACCGGTATGGTGCAGGCCTATATTTTTAGCATTCTGGCCGCGGTCTACATCGCGGCCGCTACGCGCACTCGCAAAGCCGCAGTCGGGATTCAGGAATCAGGAGCTATTCTGAATTCTGACTGCCAAACAAAAAACAAAACACAAAAAAGGGAGATCCCAAGATGGATAGCATGACCATTATCGCAGCGGCATCAATCGTCACTGCCGGTATCACGACGGGCGTGGGGTGTATGGCGCCGGCGCTGGGCGAAGGACGGGCGGTTGCAACGGCGCTGAATTCGCTGGCGCAGCAGCCCGATGCCTCCGCCACCATCACCCGGACCCTTTTTGTCGGCCTGGCGATGATTGAGTCCACGGCCATTTACTGCTTTGTGGTCTCGATGATCCTCATTTTCGCCAACCCGTTCTGGAACCACGTTATCGCCCAAACCGCGGGAAAGTAACCCATGCTTATAGATTGGTTCACTATCGGCGCGCAGGCGCTCAACTTTCTGATCCTGGTGTGGTTGATGCAGCGCTTTCTTTACAAGCCCATTCTCCACGCCATCGATAAACGAGAGCAGCGGATCGCCGCGGAACTTGCGGATGCAGATCTGAAAAAAGCCGAAGCTCAAAAGGAACGTGATGAGTTCCAGCATAAGAACGAGGAGTTTGACCGGCAGCGCGCCGCTCTCTTGACCCAGGCGACCGACGCAGCGAAAATTGAAAGGCAGCGACTCCTGGACGCAGCGCGCCAGGCGGCCGACGCCTTGAGCGCGAAGCGCATGGAAACGCTGAGCAACGACGCCCATAACCTGAAGCAAGCCATCAGTCGCCGGACCCAGCAGGAAGTGTTTGCCATCGCGCGCAAGACGCTGATGGATCTCGCCACGACGAGTCTGGAAGAGTGCCTGAGCCAGGTATTCATTCGCCGCTTGCGGGGGATGGACGGACAGGCGAAAGAAGAACTCGTCAAGGCCCTTAAGGCCGCGCCTGATCCCGCGCTCGTGCGCAGCGCGTTTGAGCTGCCGTCTGAGCAACGCGCTGCGATACAAAAGGCGCTTAACGAAACCTTCTCGGGTTACCCTGCGACTCAGCTCCCGCCTTCGCCCTCAGACTGCGGCGAGGCAAGCAGGGCAGGCATTCGCGTCCGGTTCAAGACCGCGCCAGAACTGATCAGCGGGATCGAACTCACCACGAATGGACAAAAGGTGGCCTGGAGCATCGCTGATTACCTCGTGTCGTTGGAAAAGGGCGTTGAGGAACTGCTGAAATTTCATGCTAAACCCGAACCAAAAGCCAAGACACCGGACGTCAAGACCGAATCAAAAATTGAAGCCGAGACGAGTGCGACGCCCTAGCGAAATTGCAATTCGGTCTGGTTCAAAAGATGTCCGTCTTGGGTAACACTTTAGCCGGATTGGTTCATCACGCGTATGTCGCACGGGACGACAAAAGGTGTAACCCCTTTTTTGAACCATGCCCAACTATGGTATTGATTACGCCCGTGCCGGTTGCTAGAATACCGATTTTATGGAGCATGATAAAATGGCCACTGCGCCCGAAGGTTTGCAGAACATTTTTGACCGCACGTTTGCTGGAATAGGCCGGGTGCGGGGAGACTTCTCTCCGCAACTGACGTTGCGAGAAGTGGGCACGATCGCCAGTGTCGCCACCGGCATCGCCAAGGTGTCGGGTCTGCCTGGCGTGGGCTTTGAGGAGTTGGTGAAGTTTCCGGGCGGCGTGTATGGCATCGCTTTCAACGTGGATGAGGATGAAATTGGTGTTGTACTGCTCGGCGACTACTGGCATCTGCGGGCAGGCGACGAGGTCCAGCGTACGGGCCGGGTCATGGACGTGGCCGTGGGCAACGGATTGCTGGGACGTGTGATCGATCCGCTCGGTCGGCCACTCGATGGCAACGGGCCAGTGGCCACCGGCGAGCGCCTGCCCACCGAACGCCCTGCTGAACCCATCATGGCCCGCGCGCCGGTCAGCGTGCCGCTCCAAACCGGACTCAAAGTTATTGACGCGCTCATTCCCATCGGCCGCGGCCAGCGCGAGTTGATTCTGGGTGACCGGCAGACGGGTAAAACCGCCGTTGCGATCGACACCATCCTCAATCAGCGGGGCAAGAATGTCGTGTGCGTCTATTGTGCCATTGGCCAACGCGCTTCCGCCGTGGCGCAGGCGGTGGCCGTTTTGCGGGAGAAGGGCGCGATGGAGTACACCGTCGTGGTCGTGACCGAGGGCAACGACCCGCCCGGTCTGGCCTATATCGCTCCTTACGCCGCTACCAGTATCGCGGAGTATTTTATGGAAGCCGGTCGCGACGTGCTGATCGTCTATGACGATCTAACGCAGCATGCCCGCGCTTATCGCGAGCTTTCCCTGCTACTGCGACGTCCACCCGGTCGTGAAGCTTTCCCTGGCGACATTTTTTATATTCATTCGCGCTTGCTCGAACGGGCCACGCATCTAAATCACGAGCGTGGAGGCGGTTCGCTCACCGCCCTGCCGATCATCGAGACCGAAGCGCAGAATATTTCCGCCTATATTCCGACCAACCTTATTTCCATTACTGATGGACAGATATACCTCTCGCCATCGCTCTTCGAATTGGGCGTGCTGCCTGCGGTCGATGTCGCCAAGTCCGTTTCACGTGTCGGCAGCAAGGCGCAACTGGCCACTTACCGCGCGGTGGCGGGCGACCTCAAACTCGCCTACGCGCAGTTCGAGGAACTCGAAACCTTTGCCCGATTCGGCGCCCGTTTGGATGAAGACACCCGCCAAGTCATTGCGCACGGGCGGCGCATCCGTGCCTGCCTCAAGCAGCCGGAGTTTGCCCCGGTGGCCGTGCCCGCTCAAATCACAATCCTGCTGGCCTTGACCGAGAAGCTTTTCGACCCGGTGCCCCTTGAGCAGATGACGAATGCCGAGCAAGCTGTGCAGGCGGCTGCGGCGACACTCTCCGCGGAGGTGTGCGAACGATTCGAGACGGCCGCCAAACTGAGCGACGCGGATCGTAAGGCGATCATCGAAATCGCCCGCCAAGCACTCAAGCCTTTCCAACCGCAGCCGGCAGCCAAGCCAACTGCTAAAGATAAGGCGCAATCCGAGTCCAAGGAGACACCGCCGCCCACGGTGCAGCCATGAGCGACACCACGGTCAGCCTGCAGCGTAAGATTACAAGCGCCGAAGATCTCCAATCCGTTGTCCGTACGATGAAAGCCTTGGCTGCATCCAGCATCGGACAATACGAGCGATCGGTGCGCGCGTTAACGGATTACTACCGGACCGTGGAACTGGGGTTGAGTGCCTGCTTCCGGGGAAGGGCGCCGACGACCTTAAAAATGGAAAGGCAAGCAAAAGCCGATTCGGATCCGATCGGCGCCATTGTCTTTGGGTCCGACCAGGGATTGGTGGGTCAGTTCAATGACGTGATCGCCGATTATACGATTAAGACGCTCGGGGCGCTGCCCGGCAAACCCCAAGTGTGGGCCGTCGGTGAACGTGTTCAGGCGCGCTTGGCGGACGCCGGGTTGCCTTTGCTGGGTCTTTTTGCCGTTCCTAATTCCGTTAAGGCCATTGCCCCGCTGGTTGGACAGATTCAGATTGCAAGCGAAGCGCATCTGGCAAAAGGCGAGTATGTGCGTGTTTACGTCTTTTATAATCGCCCGCAGTCAGGGGCGATCTACCAGCCGGTCAGCCATCGATTGTTACCGCTCGACGCGGAATGGCAACTAGGCCTGGCCAGGGTCGGCTGGCCGACCGGGCACTTGCCCGAGGTTATGGGCACCGGCGCCGCGACCCTGCGCGCACTCATCCGCGGGTATCTTTTTATCTCGCTTTTTCGGGCCTGCGCCGAATCCCTGGCGAGCGAAAACGCGAGCCGCCTGGCGGCGATGGAACGTGCCGATAAGAACATCGACGAATTGTTGGAGAATCTCCACGATTCATTCCACCGTCTGCGCCAGAGCTCGATTGACGAGGAACTGTTCGATGTCATCTCCGGCTATGAATCTCTGACGGAAAAGTAAACAGAGCAATAATTCATTACGCAGGCGGTGTAGATCGTGCTGCTGATTATTTACCCGGCAGATTGCACAGCCGGTCATCCGGGAGCATCAGGTTGTCGATCAGGCGGGTTTTTCCGATGCGCACGGCCAGGGCGATCAAAATGGCGTTATCCAGCCTGCTGACCGGCTGTAAGGTGGCGTCATCCACCGCCTGGATGTAGTCGATGGTTGCCGTCGGCACGACTTGTATCACCTGTGTCATGGCCGCCATGATTTTTTCGGTTTCGCGTTCACCTGCGCGGTATAGTCTGCGGGCCAACTGCAGGGACCGTACCAGGCAGAGCGCGTCCTGGCGTTCGGCAGGCGATAGATAGGTGTTGCGCGAGCTTAGGGCCAGGCCTCCCGGTTCGCGCATGATCGGGGCGGAGATGATGCGCACGGGGAAGTTCAGGTCGCGCGCCATTTGGCGGATCAAGCGCACTTGCTGGGCGTCTTTCTGGCCGAAGACGGCGACGTCCGGCAGGGTCAGGTTGAAGAGCTTGGCCACCACGGTCAGCACGCCCCGGAAATGGCCCGGGCGCGCTGCTCCGCACAATCCCCCGGCCAGGGTGGTTTCATCCACAATTACCGTGGGATTGTCCGAATACATTGATTCCGGGGAAGGATGAAAAACAATGTCCACCCCGACTTGTTCGCAAAGCCGGCAATCCTGCTCGAAGTTCCGGGGATATTTTGTGAAATCCTCGTTGGGTCCGAACTGAGTTGGATTAACAAACAGGCTGAGCACTATTAAGGGCTTGCCTTGCTTTATCTTGACTGCCGACAGCAAGCCTTTGGCGGGGATGGAGGCGGTGCGCTTCAAGGCAAGTGTCTGGCGGGTCAGTTTGACCAGCGAGAGGTGTCCGGCATGCAGAAAGCCCATGGTGGGCACCAGTCCGATGGGGCGTTCGGCCCGGCGCAAATCAAGGGCCATGGCCTGCATGATTTCTGGTAAAGTGATTATTTGCATCGAAAGCTCTAACTCCGATACTTCCCTTGCACTGCTATGCCAATGTCCGCTTTGCCGTTTTGCAATAGCAGGGTTTGCATAGTAACGCTCCCTTTTTTCAACGTCAATCGCTTTGACAGCCGGTTTCTGCAGCAGGATGGCTTGCAAATAATGATATTCCTTGAATATGCCCCAGTCCTGACCCATCCTTAAAAAACATATTTACCTGCTTGACGCTGTTTCGTCTTTGCTATTGAATGCCGAATCGCTGAGCCAACGGCGGAGAGCTGCCATAGCAGGGCTAAATTCATGTTTAGGAATTTCCCTCCAGAGGCGGGTCTGCCTATGGCTGATGATCTTTTGTAGCCGTCCCGACTCTCCGAGAGTTCGGGACTGGTTGCGGTCTTGGGGAACGAAGACCGACATTATCTGTCGGCTACAGTAAAAGTTGGCCCGATCGCGCTACGCGCAGGGGCCTAATTTAATCTGAAATCATTCGTGGAAGCATCCAACGATTGTTGTTTATTATGCAATCGATTATTATCTCAATCGGCGATGAGCTGACTCTGGGTCAAACGCTGGACACTAACGCGGCCTGGCTGAGTGCTCGACTGGTGGAGCAGGGGGTTATCACGCTGCGGCACTTGACGGTTCCCGATGATCGCGCAGCCATTGCGCAGGCGGTTCGGCTGGCCGCTGCAGAGGTGGAACTGGTCATCCTGACCGGCGGGCTGGGGCCGACTGCCGACGACCTTACGCGCCAGGCACTGGCGGATGTGCTGGGCACTTCGCTGGTAATCAACGCCGCAGCCCTGGAAGCCATCCAGTCTTTTTTCAAGGCGCGGCAACGTCCGATGACTCCCAGCAACCGCACGCAGGCGTTGTGTCCGCTTGGCGCGGTCTGTCTCGACAACCCTTGTGGCACCGCACCGGGCTTGAAGTTACGCCAGGATCGGGCTATCGTCATTGCCATGCCGGGGGTGCCCTTTGAAATGAAAGTCATGTTCGATCGGCATGTGGCGCCGCTGCTGACCGGGCAAACCGGGCGGGTGATCCTGACGGGAATCCTGCACACGTTTGGTCTTGGCGAATCGCAGGTCGGCGAGCAGCTGGGTGAACTGATGGAGCGTGCCCGGAATCCCATGGTGGGAACCACGGTTGCGGGTGGCGTGGTCTCGGTGCGGGAGCGCAGCGAATTTCCGACGTCGGCGGAGGCACGGATGGCGCTGGAGGCAACCTCCGCGGAGATCCGGCGCCGCCTGGGCAACATGGTCTATGGAGAGGGGGAGACGAGCCTGGCGGAAGTTGTCGGGCGGCTGTTGCGGGAGCGCAAACAGACGCTGGCAACTGCCGAAAGCTGTACTGCCGGGCTGCTGGGCAAACTGCTGACGGACTCCCCCGGGGCCAGCGCGTATTATCTCGGCGGATGGATCACGTATGCCAATAGCCTGAAGAGCGCGGCCTTGGATGTGCCGGCGGAAATGATGCTCCGTGAGGGCGCGGTCAGCGCCGCGGTTGCAGGTCGCATGGCGGAACAGGCCTGCCTGCGCAGCGGCGCGGACTATGCCCTGGCGCTGACCGGAGTGGCCGGCCCGGACGGCGGCACGCCGGATAAGCCGGTGGGGACGGTCTGGATCGCCCTGGCGCGCCGCGGCGCGCCAGGGTCGGCAACACGGGCGGAGCTTTTTGTTTTCCCGGGCGAGCGAGAACTGGTGCGAGAGCGGGCTGCGAAAACGGCTTTGAACTTGCTCCGTCTTGAGCTGATCGGCCCAGCGACGAAGTCAACCTGAACAAAAACAAGCACTATAGGAGGCATTACCATGAACAGACAAGCGCTTTGCGGAATCCTGATGCTGGCGACGGGTGTGGCCCTGGCTGATTTGACCGTGGTCCAGAAGATCGAGTCCAATGTTAACTCCGACAAGGCGGCGGCGATCAGCATGACCATCAGCATCAAGGGGTTGCAGGCCAAGCTGGAGTTTAAGCCGCAAACGCACTCCTCGCTGATTGACTTGCAAGCCGGCAAATTTTACATGATCAACCATTCCACGAAACAGGTAATGGTCATGCCTCTGGCCCAGATGAAGGCGATTATGGCAATGGCCGGCAAGGCCTTGGCGGATAAATCCGACAAAACCTCGCTACAGAAGACCGGAAAAACACAAAACATTAATGGCTTTCAGTGCTTTGAATACAGCGATGTTCCCGAGGACGCCGCCGCCAGGCGTATGACCTGTTGGATGGCCGAGGATGTGGACACGCAAGAGATGGCCCCGTTCCTTGAATTTGCGATGAACAGCGCCAAGGTCATGGGCCTGCACAGCCTGGGCCAATTAAAGGGCGCGCTCATCGCCGCTGAAACGGAGACGGCCTGTCAGGGCGGGAACAGCCGCAGCCGCCTGGAGGTCCAAAGCATCAGCCGGGATGCGATCGATGATGCAGTGTTTGCCATGCCGACCGGTTACCAGGTCACGGAATTGCCGGTTATGCTGCAGCTGGGGCCTGAAAAATCTACGGATCCGGCGCAAGACGCGAATCAGTAGAATTATAAAGCGCCACGCAACGCCAGCCGTCAGGCACAGCGTTGGGGCGGGTGTAGAAAATGAGCATAATACAAAGGATATTGCTTGGCTTGGCCGCGATAATGCCAATGCTGGCGGCCGCTCCGGCTGCGGCAAACAATGTGGCGGTGACCAACACAATCCTGCGCGCGCCGGTGGACGGCAAAGTGGTGGTTCAGTTCGACTTGGCCTGGGATAATTCGTGGCGGGATGGGGTGAATTGCGACGCCTGTTGGGTTTTTGTGAAATATTCCACCGACACGGGGAGCAACTGGAGTCATGCCACCCTGGCCGTGAGCGGGACTAACCCGCCGGGCTTTACCAACGGCATCGGTGCTGATCTTGACATCATCGTGCCGGCCGATAAAACGGGCGCTTTTATCCAGCGCTCCGCGCCCGGCGCGGGCACGGTGTCGAATACGGGAGCACGCTTGACGTGGGACTTTGCCGCCGACGGCGTGCAAAGATGGCAGGGTGCCCGCGTCAAGGTGTTTGCCGTCGAAATGGTCTATGTGCCGGAAGGCCCCTTCTGGGCCGGCAATACTAACGGCGTTATAGGCGACAGTTTTCGCGCCCAAGCCGATCCTAATGAGCCGGTCTACATCTCCTCGACGAATCAATTCACGATCTATTGGGGAACCATCCCGTCTGCCAATGTGGTCTCCAATACCTTTCCCAACGGATATGCCGCGTTCTACCTGATGAAGACGGAAATATCGCAAGGGCAGTACCGCGATTTCCTCAACACCCTGACGCGCACTCAGCAGAGCGCGCGTGCAACCAGCCTGGTGACGAATCGTTTCGCGTTGTCGGATGACGCCGGCGTTGTATACCGGAACGGTATTCGCTGCCCCTCCAATGTCCCGCCGCCGCCGGCCCCGGTTGTTTTCGGCTGCGACATTAATAATAACAAGATATTTGATGAGGTCGATGACGGGGAGTGGGTCGCCTGCAATTATATGACTTGGATGAACGGGGCGGCCTACGCGGACTGGGCGGCCCTGCGCCCGATGACGGAACTGGAGTTTGAGAAGGCCTGCCGCGGTCCCCTGCCGCCGGTGGCCGGAGAATATGCCTGGGGCAATGCCAGCCTGGAGGCAAGCATGGGGCTCAGCGGCACAAACACGGCTTCCGAGACGCCCAACCGGGGCAACTGCAATTATAACGATTGCTTGCCCGATGGTCCGTTCCGCTGCGGGTGTTATGCGAAAACTAATTCCAGCCGGGAGGAATCGGGCGCGGGGTATTATGGAGCGCTTGATCTATCGGGCAATCTGTTCGATTGGACGGCAACCGTGCGTGATGCCGGATTCACCGGTTTGCATGGTGATGGGCGCCTGAGTTCGGATGGATACGCCAACGTCACGAATTGGCCGGGCCTGTCGGGCGGCGAAGTGAAAAACTCGGCCCCCGGCAACGGCGAGTTCGGCGGATCTCATTATGTAGACGGTTATTATGCGCAGATCGCAAACCGGTTCTCGGGCTGGAACACTACTTTTGTTTATGGCCTGCGTATGGGCATGCGCGGAGCGCGCTCGGCGCCGTAGCCCGGCGCGATATGAAATAGAAACGAGATGAAAACCACAACCAGACAAGTAATCGCGCTGGGCTTGGCGCTTGCCGGAGCGAGCTTGGCGGGCGGTCCGGCCGGGGCTAATAACCTTGCGTTGACGAACACGACACTGCTCTCGCCGGTGGCGGGGCAGATCACTGTGCAGTTCGACTTGTCCTGGGATAACTCCTGGCGTGATTCCACCAACTACGATGCCTGCTGGGTTTTCGTGAAATACTCCACCGACACGGGGAGCAACTGGAGTCATGCCACCCTGGCCGCGAGCGGGACCAACCCTCCGGGGTTTAGCAACGGCGTCGGCGCTGATCTTGACATCATTGTGCCGGCCGATAAAACGGGCGCTTTTATCCAGCGCTCCGCGTCCGGCGCGGGTACGGTGTCGAATACGGGAGCGCGCTTGGCATGGGACTTTGCCGCCGACGGAGTTAAGAAATACCAAAGCGTCCGCGTCAAGGTGTTCGCCGTCGAGATGGTCTATGTACCGGAAGGCCCCTTCTGGGCCGGCAATACGAACGGCGTTATAGAAGACAGTTTCCGCGCCGAAACCGATCCTAATGAGCCGGTCTATATCTCCTCGACGAATCAGTTTACGATCTATTGGGGAACCATCCCGTCTGCCAATGTGATCTCCAATGCCTTTCCCAACGGATATGCCGCGTTCTACCTGATGAAGACGGAAATATCGCAAGGGCAGTATTGCGATTTCCTCAATACACTAAAGGTGAATCAACAGAACTACCGGCATGACAACGTTTTGAATTTTAATAACTTCCGGAATTTCATCAAAAAGACGGGCGCGCGACCGGCTGTCTTTGGGTGTGATGCCAACAACAATGCCGGGTTGCCCACGGCCGTGACCAATGTCTCTAATTTGAACCAGACGAATGACGGCGAATGGGTGGCCTGCAATTATATTACATGGATGGATGGGGCGGCCTACGCGGACTGGGCGGCCCTGCGTCCGATGACGGAACTGGAGTTCGAGAAGGCCTGCCGCGGCCCTCTGCCGCCGGTGGATGGAGAATATGCCTGGGGCGATACGATCATGGAAACGGCAACCACGGGGCTCAGCGGCACAAACACGGCTTCCGAGACGCCAAACTGGGGCAACTGCAATTATACAGATTGCTCGCCCGATGGTCCGTTCCGCTGCGGGTGTTATGCTGATGTTTCTTCAACCCGGGCGCAGGCTGGGGCCGGTTATTACGGGGCCTTGGATTTATCGGGGAGCCTGATCGAATGGACGGTGACTGTAAAAGCTTCCGATTTTACGGGCGCGCATGGCGATGGGACGCTGAGCGCAAACGGATACGCAAACGTCGCGAATTGGCCGGGGTTTTCAAACGGCGAGATTGTATCCTATGGAAACTCCGGTCAAATAGCGGGGCACTGCTTTACCGGCACCAATTATGCGCGGATTGCCAATCGCCATATGGGTTGGAATGTCGGGATTAAGTATCGCCAGGGATGGCGTGCGGCGCGGACGGCGCCTTGAAAACACGATGAACACGATCATGCACAAATTGGCTGCGGTTGCCCTGGCGGTCGCGGGACTGACTCTGGGCGGGCCGACAGGATGGGCCGCGATTTATACCGGCGGCGAGGGTGCCTACTATGCCATGCAGGCGATGACCAACGACGTTAACGTCGCTACGGTACCGGTCTCTATTTCCTCAGAAGCGGATCAGTGGTTTGTGCGTGGTTATGCGGCGGCGGACATCAGCCCGATAAAGATCACCGATGCCACCAATACGCCGCTCATCAGCAACGGCGTCGCAATTGCGTTGTCAATTCCGGAGGATCTGTCCATGACCTGGGATGAGACCTGCCTGGCGCCGACCTTCAGCGGCTCGGCTGCGAGCAAAGTGGGCTCGATCAGCTACACGCACTCGAACAAGCGCCTGTTGATCGAGGTAACGGCGAACTTTGACGCTGGCGATACCCTGGTCGTGAGCAATTTAGCTTGCAAGGATTATCTGGGCACCGGGAGCAGTCGCCTGGAGCTGGACTATGACAACGACGGCGTTCCGGATGCACAAGATGACAAAATCATCACGATCACCGGATGGTATTCCTATGGCGGGGTTGGCGCCAACTGCGATGTGGGGCAACTGCTGCGGGACAAATCCTTAAATCCACTCGGCACGCTCTGGCTGAGCTACTGACCGTTTTATTCTGGCCAAGCATATTTTACATCAGCAGCAACAAAACGGCCAGACCCAGGAAAAAAGATCCCAGCAGGCACTTGCTGAAGACCACGTGCCGGCGGCTCCAATCCAGTAGCTTGGCCATTTTTAGCCCTCGCCACGACAGCCATAAAATAACGATCAACGGCAGGACGAACAGGCAGTTATACAGAACCAGCAAAGCGGTTGCCCGCGGAAACGAACTGCCGCCGCGTATGACCATGACCAGGGTGGGGACATAAACCTGCCCGGTGCAAACGGATTCCAGGGCCGTAACCGCCGCGCCGATGCCCAGTCCGCCCAGGACGAGATGGCGGCTCTTCAGGCCATCGCGCATCAAGGCGTGCGTCATGAGCATGATTGGGCGGGGTAGACGCAGGCTGAGTCGGTTTGGATTGCCTTCATGGCGGTAGCGCCAGGCATCCCGGAAGGAAAGGGCTGCAAACAGTCCCAGCAGGACTATCATTCCGATATCAATACCGGCGCGGATTGTGCTGAACCCGGCGACCAGGTGCAAAACTCGCAGCAAGCCCAGGCCGATGGCGAAATACGTCAGGAAACTGGCCACGCAAAAGGCGCCGCCTGCCATCAATAACTGCTGTCCGTTAAATTTAAGCATGACTGCCAGGCTGGTGAAAAAAACCAGGGTGGCAATTGCGCAGGGATTCAAACCGTCAACCAACCCCGCGCCCATGACGGCCAGTAAGCTGAATTTACGCACCCGGTCGCGCAGGTTGTCCAAGGTCGCGGGCACCGGGGCAACGGCCGGTAATTCGCCCGCCAGCGCCCGGTCCATGGTTTCGAAAAGTCCAGCGCGAATCGCGCTGAAGCCGCTAAGCAGTGCCCGCCCGTTTACGACTATACTGACATTTTCGTCCGGACCGTGTTCCAGCCGTGCCTGGTAGCCTGCCAGCCGCAAATAGTTCGTCATATTTCCGATATCCAATTTGGCGATGGTGTAAAATCCTCCATAAACGTTTTCAAGATCAGGCAGGATTTCATCTTCCACGCGAGCGCAGTTTTCGCATCCGCTCTCGAAAAAGAACTCGATATGCGGCAGGCCAACGGCGGCGTCGGCTGGCTTGCTGGTGGCGGGCGTGGAGAGACCCAGCGCCGCCACCGCCAAGCCCAGGCAGATCAAGCGGGCCTGGTTAAGCAGGCGTTGAGGCATGAATATGAATAAACAAGGCCAGTGCATGGATGAATGTATACCGTGATAGACCGTCCAGATCAAGGGAGCAGAAATAACTTGACAAGGCGTGTTTGGCAGAATAGGATTTAATCGTAAATTTCGGAATATTTTGGGAACCAACAGACCTAAGATACCCGGCTGAAATACCATTCAAGTTGTTGGACGATAACCCGAAAAATGGGGTCTATCATTTCGAGCGCAGCGATAAATCTTCGTGATCAGTTCAGGATTATGAGATCCTTTGCTGTGCATTGGATAACAACCAGAGCGGCGCTTTTTTAGCTGGGGGAAGAAGGAGCGAATCTGCCATGCACTTATCAATTCGGGATGTGTCGGGGTGCATGGGCGTTTCTGAAAAAACCGTAAACCGCTGGATCAAACAGGACGGCCTGCCTTTTTGCAGGATCAATGACCAGGCGCGTTTTAACCGGGCGGAATTGTTGGAATGGGCGACTTCGCGACGGATGAATGTTCCCCTGCAATTGTTTTACGAAGCGGCAGGCGAACCGGAACTGCTGCCATCCCTGGCAGACGCGCTGGCAGAGGGCGGCGTGTTTTACCGGGTGCAGGGGTCGGATAAGCCTGTCCTGTTGCGCTCGATTGCCGCTTGCATACCTCTGCCGCCGGGAGTGGATCGGGATCTCATGTTACGCATGCTGTTAGCCCGGGAAGCGCTGGAGTCCACCGGTATTGGCGAAGGCATTGCCATCCCGCATCCCCGCAATCCTATCGTACTCTATGTGCCGCGCCCCCTGGTGACCCTCTGCTTTCCGGTAAAACCGGTGAATTTTGCCGCTCTGGACGGCCAGCCTGTCTTTGCCTTGTTTACGCTGATCAGCCCGGCGCCCAAGGTGCATCTGCAGATGCTGGCCCGCTTGCTTCACGCGATTCGTCAGCCCGACTTTAAAGCGCTGTTGCTTGGTCGTGCGCCAGCCGGTGAGATTCAGGAGGCAATCCGGAAAATAGAGGACAAGATTCCGTGCCAAGCTGCTGTGGCGGGGGAAAAATCGACATGACTCTGCTTCTGGTAGCCTGCGGGGTGCTGCTGATGACCGGGCTGGCGGTGTTCCTGTTCCAGCGCGCGCCGCGCGCCGCGGCGGCGGTCGCCGCCACTGGCGCTGTCAGCGCCGCCATCCTTGGCCTCATTCCCTGCGTCCAAGTTTTATGGAGCGGTTCGGCCGTGGCGCTGGCGCTGCCCTGGTCGATGCCGGGCGGTGCATTTTCGGTTGGATTGGACGCCGTATCCGCCGTTTTTATAATACCAGTCTTGTTGATCGCTGCGTTGAGCGCGATTTACGGCGCCGAATACCTGCAGCCCTTCCACGATGGACCGGCGGCGGCGCGTTTCTGGTTTTATTACAATACCCTCGTCGCCAGCATGGTCATGGTTATCCTGGCGCGCAACGGATTGTTGTTCTTGATGGCATGGGAATGCATGGCGCTGACGTCGTTTTTTCTGGTCATGTATGAGCATAAAAAGCCGGAAGTGCGCGAAGCCGGCTGGGTCTATCTCGTGGCTACGCACATGGGAACGGCTTTTTTATTGGTGAGTTTCATGCTGATGGGGCGTGAGGTCGGATCCCTTGATTTTGATCAGATCGGAGTTTTGCCGCCGGCCGTGGCCGGCACGGTTTTTTTTATGGCGCTGATCGGGTTCGGGGCCAAGGCCGGGTTCATTCCGCTGCATGTTTGGCTGCCGGAGGCGCATCCGGCGGCGCCCAGCCCCGTATCAGCGGTACTTTCAGGAGTGATGATCAAAACCGGGATTTACGGAATGGTGCGGATATTGATGCTTTTGGGTGTTCCCCGGATAGAGTGGGGCTGGATCCTGATCGGCATCGGCATAACATCCGGTGTGCTGGGTGTTGCCTACGCGCTGGCTCAGCATGATATCAAACGTTTGTTGGCCTATTCGAGCGTAGACAATATCGGGATTATGGCCTTGGGGCTGGGCGTTGGTGTGTTGGGCCAGAGCACCGGGCATCCGCTGATCGCCCAGTTGGGATTCGCCGGCGCCTTGCTGCACGTGGTCAATCATGCCCTCTTCAAGAGTTTGCTTTTCATGGGGGCCGGGGCAGTGGCGCGTGCGACCGGCACACGGGATATCGACCAATTGGGAGGATTGGCCAAGCTGATGCCGTGGACAGCCGCCACTTTTTTTGTCGGAGCGCTTGCCATTTCCGGCCTGCCGTTGCTCAACGGATTTATCAGCGAGTTCCTGATCTATTACGGTTCCTTTCTCTCCTGCCTGGAACCAGCCGGACACAACGCCGTGCCGTTTCTCGGGGCCATAATTGGCTTGGCGCTGATCGGCGGCTTGGCGGCCGCCTGTTTCGCCAAAGCTTTCGGCATTATGTTTCTGGGAGAACCCCGAACCGAACACGGCCGCGGAGCGCGGGATCCAGGCTGGGCCATGCGCTTGCCAATGCTGACCCTGGCGCTGGTCTGCGCGCTCATTGGGCTGGGTGCGCCGTGGGTCCTGGGCGCCATCAAACCAGCGGTGGGTCTGTTGACCCATGCGCCGGCTCAAGCCGTCTTTGGCGGCGCTGAAAATGTCCTGAAACTGTTGGGAATCTTGACGGGATGCCTTTGGGGATTGCTGATTCTGACCGGCCTGCTCTGGCTGGGACGATGGGCGTTGTTGAAAGGGCGCCCGGTGCGGCAAGGGCCGACCTGGGATTGCGGCTATGCCGCGCCTGTACCACGCATGCAATACACGGCTTCGTCTTTCTCCCTGTGGTTCGTGGAGTGGTTTCGATGGGCGCTCCGGACGGGGCAACAGCGCATTCTACCCCAGGGTATTTTTCCCGGGGCTTCATCCATCAGCACCAAGACGGAAGACGGATTTCACGAGGGTATATTCCGTCCGATATTTGCACGGGCCCGCTGGGCATTTTCCAAACTGCGCTGGATCCAGCATGGCGAGCTCCAACTGTATGTGTTGTATATTGCCCTGACCCTGGTGGTTTTACTGATCTGGTATGCGAGGAATTTGTGAATGTAGTTCCATGGCTTCAAACAGGTTTGGCACTTGGGCTGGCGCCGCTGCTGCCGGGCGTGATTAACCGTGTCAAGGCGTTCTTCGCCGGCCGACAGGGTCCGCCTGTGTTGCAATTATATTACGATCTCTGGAAGCTGCTGCAAAAAGGAACCGTGTATAGTCGCACGACGACCTGGGTCTTCCGCGCCGGGCCGATCGCCGGCCTGGCCGCCGTGCTGCTGGCACTGTTCCTGACGCCGTTTGGTAAATCCGCCGCGCCGCTGGCATTCGGTGGAGACCTGATCCTGTTTGCCTATCTGCTGGGATTGATGCGTTTTATGACTATTGTGGCGGCTCTCGACACCGGTTCCAGCTTCGAGGGCATGGGCGCCGGACGCGAAGCGTTTTTTTCAATGTTGGCGGAACCGGCGTTTTTACTTGGCTTGGCGGCCGTAGCGCGCGCTTCCGGTAGCCTGTCGCTTTCCGGGATTGAAGCCGGGATAACGGTGCAGACCTGGCTGAGTATGGGGCCGGGTCTGGCTTTGACAGCGGCGGCCTGGATGGTGGTGCTGCTCGCGGAAAATGCCCGGATTCCGGTTGACGATCCCGATACGCACCTGGAGCTGACCATGATTCATGAGGTGATGGTCTTGGACCATGGCGGACCCGATTTGGCCGCGATCCACTATGGGGCTGCGCTCAAATTGTGGGTGCTTGGCGCTCTACTGGTGGGCCTGCTGATTCCTGCGTGGGACGGAGCGGTTTGGATCAATGCTCTGGCGTTTATAGGCGGCATGATTCTGTTGGCTGTTGGGGTGGGTGCGATTGAATCTATTATCGCCCGCCTGCGCTTGGCGCGGGTGCCGCAACTGCTGATCGGCGCCCTGGCGTTGGCCGCGCTGGCGATGATACTGATGTTGAAATAGGGAGATACGCATGGCGTTGGATTTTTTATTTGCCTTGTTGATGTTGACCAATTTGGCATTGCTGGGGTCCAGCCTGCTTAGCGCCAGCATCCGTATCGTGGCCATTCAAGGCGTGGCGCTGGGGATCCTGCCGTTTCTGGTAATGGTGCCGGATCGGCTGGGCCGGGCCTTGTTCCTGGCGGCGCTCACCGTGGTTCTGAAAGGCGGCGTTTTCCCCTGGCTGTTGAACCGGGCTATACGCGAAACCAATGTGCGCCGTGAAGTGACCCCGCTGGTGGGCTATTCGGCATCCCTGGTCCTGGGAATTGGAATGCTGGCGTTGGCCTTTTGGCTGGGCGGGCAGGTTCACGGTATCGGGCTGGGCGCTTCCTTGCTCAGTGTTTCAGCGGCCGTGTTCATGATTTTTACCGGACTGTTCCTGGTGATCGGCCGCCGGAAAGCGTTGAGCCAGGTGCTGGGCTTTCTGACGATGGAGAACGGAATTTATGCGTTTGGCTTGATGGTGGTCGGCAATATTCACTGGTTGATCGAACTGGGCGTATTGTTGGACGTATTTGTGGCGGTCTTCGTCATGGGAGTCGCTATCGGCCGGATCAGTCGGGCCTTTGACCATATCAATGTTGACCAGATGGATCGTTTGAAAGGATGACCGCAATGCCGGTTGACGTGGGATTTGCATTATTACTGGGCATTCCATTGCTGGGCGGGGGCTTGTGTCTGCTGATGAGGCCGGCGCGATGGGTGCTGCATGCGCTGACGGTTGTCGTGGGCCTCGAAGTGCTGGCGGCGGCCATCTTTATTTGGCCGGTGCTGAGCGGGAGCCTGACGCGGCTGGAGTGGGGCTGGTTTTACCTGGATGCCCTGTCGGCCTATCACTTGGCCGTCATGATGCTGGTGTTTGGTTTAAGCACAATATTTGCGGGCGGTTATTTCGGCGCGGAAATTAGTGCGAATCAAATCCAGTCCCGGGCAAGCCGTAAGTTTTCGGCTCTCTGGTGCGGTTCGTTGGCCGCCATGGTGCTGGTGGTTATATCTAATAATGTCGGCGTCATGTGGATTGGGATCGAGGCTACGACCTTGATGACGGCTTTTTTAATATGCGTGCACCGTACCCAGGCCTCCCTGGAAGCCATGTGGAAATACCTGCTGATGTGTTCGGTCGGGGTGGCCTGCGCGTTCATGGGCACGCTGCTGGTGGCAGCCTCCGCGCGCGCTCTGAATATGGATGGCGCCCATCTTCTTTTATGGACTCACCTGCGCGATGCGGCCCCCGCTTTGAACCAACCGGTGCTTAAGCTGGCGTTCATTTTTCTGCTGGTCGGCTACGGCACCAAGGCCGGCCTGGCTCCGCTGCACAACTGGTTGCCGGACGCTCACAGCCAGGCGCCGGCGCCGGTTTCAGCTTTGTTTTCCGGCTTTCTGCTGAATACTGCTTTGTATTGCATCATGCGTTACACGGCCATCCTGGAAGCCGCCAGCGGCGGTTCCGGGTGGAGCTTGCGGATACTGCAGGTGTTTGGCTTGCTCTCCATTGTAGTGGCCGCCGCTTTCATTATTTTCCAGGAGGATGTCAAGCGTCTGCTGGCTTATCACAGCGTGGAACACCTGGGGATTATCGCGCTGGGCCTGGGGTTGGGCGGCTTGGGCGCTTTCGCCGCCCTGTTCCATGTTTTCAATCATTCCGTTTGCAAGGCGCTGGCGTTTTTTTCCGCCGGACGCATGGGGCAGATTTATGGAACACACGATATGTCCCGCATGCAGGGCATGCTCAGGGTCAGTCCGGTTTGGGGGGTTGGATTGCTGGGAGGGCTGCTGGCTTTGATCGGAATGGCGCCGTTCGGTCTGTTCATGAGCGAGTTCCAGATCGCGATGGCAGCGGTGCAGCAGGGCGCCTATGCGGCGCTCGTCGTGTTCCTGGCTGGAACGTGCACTATTTTTGTGAGCGCCCTGAAACACGCGATTTATATGGCTTGGGGGGAGCCCGAGCTGCCGGTGCGTGCGCCGGCAACCGGGTTCACCGAGGTCCTGATTGTAGCCGGATCATTGGGGGTGCTGCTGCTGGTCGGGCTCTGGCTGCCCGATTTCTACACTAACCTGCTCTGGCGGGCGGCAGCGATCGTGGAGGGTAAACCATGATGCCTTCAACAATGCGTTTTATTAATCCGGGCACAGCGCTGGCTTTGGATCAGTTGCCGTTATTGGATGTGCCGGCCTGGCGCAAAACAATTTTGGATGCTGTCGTCTCGGGCGCGCGGATTGTGGCTTTATTTGGCTGGCCGGGACCGGATGGCGTCACACAGGTTATGGCCGTCCTGGCCAAACCCGGGCTGGGCACGCCGGCCGTGCTCTGCATGCGGCCCGGGACATCATATCCGGCGTTGACGCCGAACTGTCCCCAAGCGCAAGGGTTTGAGCGTGAATTGGCTGAGCAGTGGGGCATCTTGCCGGTCGGTCATCCGTGGCTGAAACCGGTGCGTTGCCAAGCACCATTTTCCAGCACGCAAGTCGGCGTGACGAGCACGGCCCCGGCAGGATCCTTTCCCGAGCCCGGAGTTACCGAGTTTTTTCATATGACTGGCGAGGAAATCCATGAAGTGGCGGTGGGGCCGGTGCATGCCGGCATCATCGAGCCGGGGCATTTCCGTTTTCAGTGCCACGGAGAACATGTCTTTCATTTGGAGATAGCCCTGGGATACCAGCATCGCGGTGTGGAGCGAACGTTGGTTTCAGGACCGGATAAGCGGACTCCGTTTGTCATGGAAACTCTTGCGGGAGATACTTCCGTCGGCCATGCCACGGCTTACTGCCAATGCCTGGAAGCCTTGGCGGGATCTCCGGCGTCATCTCGGGGACAGGTGCTCCGGGGCATTGCTTTGGAATTGGAACGTCTGGCGAATCATAGCGGAGATTTGGGGGCGATGGCCGGGGATGTGGGGTTTCTTCCCACGGCCGCGTATTGTGGACGCATTCGCGGTGATTTTCTAAATATGAGCGCTTTGTGGTGCGGCAACCGGTTTGGACGCGGCTTAATCCGTCCGGGCGGCACGGCATTTGACTTGGAGCAGGAGCGCGCGCAGGAATTACGGCGGCGGTTGGAGCGGGCCCGGCAGGATGTGCGGAGCGCGATCGAACTGCTCTGGACCACACCCTCGGTTATGGCCCGTTTCGAGCAGACGGGCGCTTTGTCGGCGCAGCTTGCGCGAGACTTGGGATTGGTTGGACCGGCGGCCCGGGCCTGCGGACTGGAGCGGGACGCGCGCTATGAATTTCCGTGTGGTGTTTTTTGTTATGTCCAGATTCCCGTCTCCATGGCGGCATCCGGCGACGTCTTCGCGCGCGCCTATGTGCGTTGGCTTGAAATTCAACGTTCGCTCGAATTCATTGAAGGCCAGCTGGCCTTTTTACCAGAAGGCCCGATACGCACATTGGCGGGTCCCTTGCAGTCGGAGGCGCTGGCGCTAGCATTGGTCGAGGGCTGGCGCGGGGAAATCGTGCATGTGGCGATCACGGATAAAAAGGGTCGCTTCAGCAGCTATAAAGTGATCGATCCTTCGTTTCATAACTGGATGGGGCTGGCCCTGGCCATGCGCCAACAACCGATCTCAGATTTTCCGCTGTGCAATAAGAGTTTCAATCTGTCCTATTGCGGCCATGATTTGTGAAAGACTGACATGTTTTCAATATTAACAGCTCGTTTTCACCAGAAGTATCGGACCGTGGCCTATCCGCGGCAGGAACCTGAAATGCCGGATCGCTTCCAGGGTTGTCCGCTCCGGGATGCCGCTCGCTGTGTTGCGGGCTGCCAGGTCTGCGTGGAGGTCTGCCCGACGCAGGCTATTGCGCAGGGTCAGGCTGGCTGGCGGCTGGACCTTGGACGTTGCCTATTCTGTGGCGAATGCGTCCGGGCTTGTCCCCACTCGGCCTTGAATTTCACTCGCGCATACCGGATGGCGGCTCGTGCGCGCAAGGAGTTGGAGACGGATGGCGCGCAGGAGTTACCGAAGATCCGAGCCCTGGATCAGGCCATGCGCCGGCTGTTTGGCCGATCTTTGAAATTGCGGCAAGTCAGCGCCGGGGGCTGTAATGCTTGCGAAGCTGATGTCAATGTGCTGACCACGGTTGTCTTCGACTTGGCGCGGTTTGGCATCAAGTTTGTGGCATCACCCCGCCATGCCGATGGGCTGCTGATCACGGGGCCGGTCACGCGGAATATGGAGTTGGCTTTGAAGAAAACCTGGGATGCGGTGCCCGATCCAAAGCTGGCGATTGCCGTGGGCGCCTGCGCCATATCGGGCGGCCCATACCGCGACTATCCTGCAACGCTGAATGGCGCGGAGGCCTTGGTGCCGGTGGATCTTTTTGTGCCGGGCTGTCCTCCGCATCCGATGACCATCCTGGACGGTTTATTGCGTCTGCTTGGACAAGTGCCCATAGCCGAACACCATAAACAGCCCGCAACAGTGCCTGAAAAATTAAATTAGGCCCCGCGGCGGGGCAACTGTCTCTTCAATCGACGTCTTAATGGAGTAAAAGCGGAGCCCTCGCCGCTTTTCGTCCCGTTCTGTCATGCCTTAGGCAGATTCGCCGGCTGGCGGAAAATGCCTATACGTTCAATTAGGACCGGCAACTGCCGGTCAATTTTTACTGTAGCCGACATCGATGATGGCGGTCCTAATCCGAGGACCGCGACCATCGGTCGCGGCTACAACACTTTGAAATTCCTTAGCATTGAATTAGGCTCCTGCAACGGGGGTAGCTTTTTCTTCACTCTACGTCTTTCCGCCAGCGACGGATCCGCCTGCGGTGGGAATCGAGTAGAAGCGGCGACTGTTCATAGTTCAGGGTGGGAGGCGCGCTAAGCGCGGCGACGGATCGGCCATACCGGTCGCGGCGCACGGCGCCCCTCCTACAAAGATTGTCCGCTGCAGGCTGATCCGCCGCAGTCAAAAAGTCCCTATACATTAAGCAAGGCCTGACAGCGGGCAGTTCCAACTGTAGCCGACCACGGTGGGGTCGGCTCCGCACCCCGCGCCCAGTCTGCGCGGCCAGGATCAGCGCCTGCCTGCCAAACAGCCTCATCAGGGCGGGCAGTTCGCTCAGAGCTCCGACGCCCTGAATATATTTTCCGGGAAAAACGGCTTTCTTGAACACTAAGACCTCCGTTCATATCAGCGGCATGTCATACACGCAGCCAATCGGCAATGCAATTAACCCGCAGAATGAAAACTCTCAAAACTTCGATTTTTACTACCGCCTTCTGCTTCCCCTTCCTCAATTATTTATTATGTTTGCTTTATGATTATTTTTCGTGTTTAATTTCACCAAAACTTTCCGTGGTACGGTTAAAAATGCGAAGTCATAGGTTTGCTGTCTCAGCTTGGCGTTAAAGATTGGAGAAAAACATGAATAAATTATGGCTGTACATCGGGCTGGCGGTGTGTGTTGTTGGCGTTGCCGGATGCAAGCGGAAGCCCCCGGAAAAAATCCCGGAGATTCCGCCGGCGGCGGAAATTGATCTGCTCGGCGCGACTTATGCGGACGACGAACCGGCATTGTTTGCACCGTCCGAGATCGCACCGTCGGTGGTCGGGGAACATCTGACCACCCAGACGCTGACCGAAGACCTGGTGCTCTATACCCTCCAAATCGAGTTCGAGACCGACCGCGCCGTCATCCAACCCGCCTATTTTCCCGACTTGGAAAAGATTGCCAAGGCGCTAACGCGCGATCCGCAGGCGACTGCCCGGATCGAGGGGCATGCCGACCGGCGCAAAACATCCGTGCCCGCCCACAACCTTCAGCTGTCCCGGCGCCGCGCGGCGGCCGTGGCTGATTACCTTAAAACCAAGTCCCACATCGCCGCCAAGCGCCTGACGACTGCCGGCTTCGGGTTTGATCGTCCGCTCGAACCGAACGATCCGATCAGTGGCAGCGCCCGCAACAGGCGAGTCGAGGTGTACATCAGCCAGGGCGTTGACAAGTCGGATGCAACGCCCGCGCCGGATGCAACGCCCGCGCCGGACGCAACGCCCGCGCCGGACGCAACGTCCGCGCCGGACGCAACGCCCGCGCCGGATGCAACGCCCGCGCCGGATGCTGCGGCAGAGCCAGGCTCATAACGCGCTCGCAGCGGACAATTTTAGCTTGCGGAATGTTACAAGGCACACAGGAGCAAGTCTACCCGCCTCGCAGCGAGGCTGGATGTTCATGCTAAAGGCAGATCCGCCTATGGCAGAAATGGATTGCAAACAAACCCATAGGCGGGCTGCAGCCTTTGTCTGATTCTTTTTTGGCGGAACATCCGGCTCTGCCGACAAAATATATAACGTGGCGCAGGTCTTAGTCCTGCTATTTTCAGGGAGGTTATGCAACGATGAAATTTCAAAGTTTGGCGAAGGCGATTATTTTGGCAGGCGCTCTAATGTTAAGCATGCTTCCATTGCGGCTGCCGGCCGCGGAGGATACCAAGGCGATTGACGATTACAACTTTGCGGCCTGGCTTTACAACGACGGTAAGTACGAGATGGCCGTGGAATCATACCAGAATTTTCTAAAAAACCATTCCGATCACGAGAAGGCGCCCGACGCGCGCTTTGGCCTGGCACAGACGCTGTTCAACCAGGATAACTTCAAGGATGCGGCCGAGCAGTATGAGGCGGTGCGCGACAAAAATCCCAAATTTAACCAAATGCCGGAACTGTTGTTTCAACTTGGCCAGACCCGTATCGGCTTGGGCAGTTTTGACGCGGCCCAGAAGCTTTTTGCGGAAATTGGTGCCAACTTCCCGGATCATTACCTGGCGGACTGGGCCTTGGCTCGTCAGGGTGCCTGTCTCATCAGTCTGGGCCAGGCTAAGGATGCCGAACCACTGCTCCAGAAGTTCCTGGATAAATACTCGATTCCTGGCAAGCCGGCCGCCAAAGCGCCGGCCACGGTGGAAATGCTGGCCAAGCTGGATAAGGCGGGCATCAAGGCCGGCGCCGCGTTCCTGGACATTATCGAACGCAGTGCTTTCTACCTGGCCCTGGCGCAGTTCAATCAGGATAACTTTGCTGCCGCCCGGAAATCTTTCCAGGCCTTTCTGGACCAGTACCCGAACAGCAAGCTGCAGGAGGAATCGAGTTTCCGCCTGGCCCAGGCCCTCTACCGTGAAAACGCCTTTAAGGAAGCTGCCGCCGCATATAAATCCGTGGCCCAAGGCAAAAGCGATTTCGCCGAGGTGGCTGCTTTCGAGCGTGGCTTGGCCCTGCACAAGGCGGGCGAACTCAAGGACGCCTCAGCGGTTTTTGCTGAAATGGCCGAGCGCTTCCCCGCTGCTGAACGGGCTCCGAAAGCCCGCCTTTATTCGGGCACGCTGCTCTTCGATGCCGCCGACTACAATGGCGTGCTGGCGCGGCTTAAGCCTCTGGCGGACGCGAAAAAAGAACTGGCCGACGAGGCCGAATATTGGAGCGGCATGTGCCTGCTGAAGTCGGGCCGGCATGCCGATGCGGAACAGAAATTTACAGAGGCCATGCAGTCCTTCCCCAAATCCGCGCTGCTCGGCGACATGCAGTTGGGGCTGGCGGATGCCGCTCTGGCCCAGAAGAAGCATGAAGCCGCGGCCCAGGCTTTTCGCGCATATGCGCGGAACAGCCGTCAGTCCGAGCAAGCCCCGCGGGCTCTCTATTCGGCGGCCGTGGCCTTGCACCGCGCTGAAAAATATGCGGCCTCAGACGAGGTTTGCACGGAGTTCCTTAAGAGTTATAAGCGCGACGATTTGGCAACGCAGGCCTTGTTTCTCAGTTCCGAAAACCGTTTTCTGCAGAAGGAATACGAGCGGGCGGCCAGCCAGTATGCAGCGTTCCTGGAATGCAAAGACATTCCGCCGGACCTGGCCGCGCGCGCACATTTCCGCCTGGCCTGGATTCAACGCTATGCCAAGCGTTACCAGAAAGGACTGGAAGAACTGGCCAAGGTGGATGCCGTGGCGGCCGGCAAGACGGTCGCCGGCGAAGCTTGTTACCTGAAGGGCGTATGCCTGTTCGAATTGAAAAAATATCCGGAAGCGATAGAATCTTTCCAAACCTATCTTAAGTCCGGCGACAGCGCACGTTTTGGGGACGATGCCCTGCTCAAGCTGGCCGTGGCCCAGTCGAAGCAGGAGCAGCCCAAGGCCGCGCAGGAAGCTTTTGAGCGCTTGCTGCGCGAGCATCCCAAGAGTGATCTTCTGCCCCAGGCCCAGTACCAGCTCGCCGAATGCTGCTACGATCTCAAACAGTATGCCAAGGCCATCGATAATTACCGCAAGGTGGCGGAGCGCCGGACTGCGGATGACTTAAGCCCCTATGCCATGTTCGGCATTGGCATGTGCCAGTATGACCAGCGCCAATGGGCGGCCGCAGCCGAGAGCTTCGGACAGGTGCTTGAGAAGTTCAATAACCCCGAACTAACGCCCCAGGCTCTCTACCGCCAAGGGCTCAGTCTGGTGAAGCTGTCTAAATGGGCGGAGGCGGAGCCGGTCTTTCGCGCCCTGCTGGCGGCGACTCCCAAACACGAGCTGGCGCGGGCGGCCCTGGTGATGGCCGGCACCTGCCTGGAGGAACAGAAGAAATGGGCAGAAGCCGCCACAACTTTCCAGGCGGTTATAGACGATTACGGCCGGGATAAAGATCAGCCCCGGATGTTTTACGAACTGGGCTGGTCCTGGCGGGAAGCCGGGCAGGAGGATAAATCGCAGGCTGCGTTTCGCGCCCTGGCCGATAAGTTCCCGGACGATCCGCTGGCGGTGGATGCCCTGTTCTACCTCGCGGAGGCGAAATACAAGGCGCCGGCGGCGACGGAATCGGCGGATGATACCGCGAAACGGCTGGATGCCGCCCGCGCTATTTATGCCAAGGTCCTTGCCATGGCGCAAGACAAGCGGCTTGGCGACAAGTCCCTGTATCGCATCGGTTGGTGTTACTGGCAGACCGGCAAGTACAAGGAGGCGGCTGCCGAGTTCGATAAATTATGCCAGGACTTCAGCGCCAGCGAGCTGGTTCCGGACGCGCTGTTCCAGGCTGGCCAGGCGTATGCCAGGTGCGAGGAACCTGAACCGGCCATTCAGCGTTTTAAAGACCTGATCGGGAACTCGAAGTATGCCGGGTTCAAATACCTGGCGGAGGCCAATATCGGCCTGGGCGAAGCCGAGCTGGCCCTGAATCAGCCGGCGGAAGCCATCAAAATTCTCAATGCCTGGCTGGCGAAGAACAATAATAATCCGGCGGCGGCGCAGGCCTATTTTATTATCGGTCGCGCGAAATACGATCTCAAGGAATACGACGCGGCTCTGGATAATTTCGGGCGGGTGCCGGCTCTGACACGCTCCGAGGTGGCCGCCCAAGCGCAGTTTTATATGGGGCAGGTGCTGCAGGCGCGCGAGGATTTTAACGGCGCTGCGCTGGCCTATCTCCGGGTTCAGGCGCTGTATCCGGATGCCCGGGAATGGGTCGCTGCGGCCATGTTCGAACACGGCAAGTGCAGTGAGGCGCTCGGCAATAAGGAAGAAGCCCTTAAAATTTTTCGGGAAGTCGCCAATAAATACAAGGATACCAAGTGGGCCGAATTGGCGGCTGGACGGCTGAAATGAAAAAAAGGAGATGACCATGGGCAAGCGCATATTGATATGGAGTGGCATGGTGGCGATGGGGCTGGCCTTGACCGCGATCTCGGCGGCGCAGGATCCGGCGGCCAATCCGGCTCCGGCCAACGCACCTGCGGAAAACCAGCTGGTCCAGAATGTTGGCGAACGCAATCTGCTGGATCTCCTGCAACGCGGCGGTCCGGTCATGTATCCCCTGTATTTGTGCAGTATCCTGGTGGTGGCATTCTGGATCGAAAGGATGGTCAGCTTGCGCCGCAACCGCGTGATCCCTCTCCAGATTATGCGTTGTATGCAAACGGCAGCCGATTCGGGCGATCCCGCGTTGCGCCGGCGAATGCTGGATGAAATCCAGGCCAGTCCCAGTCCCATGGGACGCATCGTTAAGGCGGGACTCAGGAAAATTGACCGTCCGGTGCTTGAGCTGGAAAAGGCCATCGAAGATGCCGGAGCCAGGGAAGTGACCGGGATGCAACGTAACAACAAGGTCCTTTCCAGCATCGCCAGTATCGCTCCGCTCCTCGGTCTGCTGGGCACGGTCACCGGGTTGATGCGTTCCTTCATGACCGTGGCCGTTAGCTCGGATGCTCTGGGCCGGACGGAAGTGCTGGCCGCGGGAATCTACGAGGCGCTGGTGGCGACCGCCGTCGGCCTCACGATTGCCATTCCGTCCATGGCGCTTTACTTCTATTACCAGGAGCGGGTGGACAAGCTCGTGGGCGATATTGACGATGTGGCCGTGGAGTTGCTGGAGAAATTGTTTCCCGATGCCAGGTCCGGAGGAGTTCGATGAGAATCCGGCGAGTGGATCATGAATTTTTAGGAATCAACGTGATTCCGATGATTGACACGATGATGTTCCTGCTCATTTTCTTCATGATGGCGACAAAATTCGCTGATATCGAACGCGATGTGCGGGTGCATCCGCCGCTGAGTCGCGATGCGCGCCCCATCACGGAAACGCCCATGGAAATTGTGGTCAATGTCACGCGCGAGGGATCTTTTATGATCGCGGGCAAACAGCGCACTATCGAGGATATCGACAGCCTGCTGTCCGCCGCCGTCAAGGCGGATCCTCAGCAGTCCGTGGTGATTCGGGGTGACCGGGATACCATCCTGCAGTTTGCTGTTAACATCCTGGATGTATGCGAGAAAAACGGGGTGGCCCATACCTATCTCACGACTCGCAAGCTCGATACGTAACGGATCACTGGGCCATGGCGGGGCGACTACAGCCATGATTGCGCTGTCTCTCCTCCCATAACCGATGCATTACATGCTAAGTAATCAATTTTATGCCTTTATTTTATAAGACCTGTCTTTGGATCCGATGCGTGAGCAGGCTGGGCTTGACGGCCGTCCTGGCTTGCCTGCCTGGCTTGCTATGGGCGCTGCCTCTTAAACCGCAGGTCGAGCCTTTGGTGCTTGGCGTGCAGGAAGGTTTCGACTACCCGTTGCTCAAGCTTTTCCTATGCCTGGCCATTGGCGCCCTGCTGGTGGTTGCCTTGTTGAGGCGCCGTCAGCGCCCCGAGCTGCTTGCGGTCTGCTTCGCGCTTAGCGTTGTTTTGCATCTGCTTTCGCTGTCCCTGTTCAGCGTCATGCCGGTTGATGAGTCGCGCCCGGCAGTCGGGCCGCAACCACTTTCCCATAGGACCCATAGGATCGAGATCGGAATACCTTCCCACAGGGAGTCGCTGGCCAGTCGCAGCGTGCGGACCGAGCCGATGCGCGCCCAGTGGGTTGATGGCCATGCGCACCTCGATACCGATCGGGCCGCTGGGAGCGAACCGTTGGCAGGAGTGGTTTCAAGAGCGCAGGCTACATTGCCGGAACCCGATGCGCGGATAGCGGGGCGCGTGGAGCTGGATGCGCCCGCAATGGTATCGCCAAAACAGGTCATGGACGAGCTGCTGGAAACCCTGCCGGATAATCCGATCGAGGTGGCTCCAGCAAACATAGCGTTGCAGCAATCGCTCCGGCGCGAACCGGAAACCAAATACGAGGAACCAGGCGCAAGTGAGAAGCCCTTTGATATGGCGCCTGCGCCCATAGATCAGTCATCTCTCGCGCTCCAGACCACGCAACCGACCGCTCCTCAAGCCGGTCTGAAGGATGCGGTGCCGGCCCAGACGTGGATAGACCTCGCGGCGGCAGCGCCGCGCCAGGCGGAAGTTAAAGACGGCATTCAACCTGTTGTTGCCAGGGTAGGGGTGGAGCGTGTGGCAGTTCCGGCCCAGGCTGTCGGGGATGGACGCGCATCCGGCAATGACGAGTTGCCAGCGCAGGCCGGCCCAAGCGCCGAGCTGAAGCTGGCCAAGCTGGCCGGTGGCGCGCCGCGCACAGCCGGGCAGCGCATGCCGACGGTACAAATCGAGGGCCAGGCGGCCAAGATGTCGGCGGGCAGCCTGGCTTCGGCTGTGCCTGATGGGATCGAACGCAAGCAGAGCGAGGTGGCCGGGCTGGCGGCCGATGCGTCTGCAAATGCCGTGCAGCTTGACCCGCTGAGGATGAGCGGTGCCCAGGCGCTGCTGGCCATCCCGCCGGTGGGTGAACCGGAGCAGGTTGCTTCGGCGGATCAGTCCGGGCGGGATGACTGGATGGCCTTGAAGGATCAGGGGTCCATAGACCAGTCATCTCTCGCGCTCCAGACCACGCAACCGGCCGCTCCTCAAGCCGGTCTGAAGGATGCGGTGCCGGCCCAGACGCGGATAGACCTCGCGGCGGCAGCGCCGCGCCAGGCGGAAGTTAAAGACGGCATTCAACCTGTTGTTGCCAGGGTAGGGGTGGAGCGTGTGGCAGTTCCGGCCCAGGCTGTCGGGGATGGACGCGCATCCGGCAATGACGAGTTGCCAGCGCAGGCCGGCCCAAGCGCCGAGCTGAAGCTGGCCAAGCTGGCCGGTGGCGCGCCGCGCACAGCCGGGCAGCGCATGCCGACGGTACAAATCGAGGGCCAGGCGGCCAAGATGTCGGCGGGCAGCCTGGCTTCGGCTGTGCCTGATGGGATCGAACGCAAGCAGAGCGAGGTGGCCGGGCTGGCGGCCGATGCGTCTGCAAATGCCGTGCAGCTTGACCCGCTGAGGATGAGCGGTGCCCAGGCGCTGCTGGCCATCCCGCAGGCGGGTGAACCGGGGCAGGTTGTTTTGGCGGCCGCGCCGACGGCCCGCGGACAATGGCAAGCGGCCCGCGGGCAAACGGCTGTGCCTGAAACAGCGCTGGCGACTGGCTCTGAACCGCGAGCGGGAGTTGCCTATGCCGCGGTGTTCAATGAGCCGATCCGGAGTGGAGTGGCCGACGGCGCTTTTGCCGAACCGATATCGACCGCGCCATCCGTTCGGGATGTTGTTTCCGATCTGCCCACGGACAGGATCGAGGTGCAGTCCCTCGGGGGCGCGGCCCGAAAAATGGATTTGGTGTATGATGAGCGGGGAACAGGCGGCGGCCCGGCCGGCGGCGAGTTGGGACCGTCCGATCTACCGGCGCTGAAGCGCAGCGGCGGGTTGGCGGGCGCACAGATTGCGGCTACCCGTGTCATTTCTAAACCTGTTGCCGCGAGCCATGGAAGCGCGGTGGCACCCGGGACCCTGATCGCCGGATCGGGAGGGATGCTTCAGGCCAGGGATTCTGCCTCCAGCGAAGTCCGGGAACAACTGGCGGGCGCACGGGCCGGGGGGGCTAATTTAGGTGGATTGGGTTTGACCGATATGGGTTCGCCGGCACAGACAGTACCCGGTACTGCGGGCAACGGCTTGCCAGGTGGAGAATCGGAAGCGCGTCCGGTTGCGTTGATCACTGGGCGGAGTAAGTTTGCCGGCGCTTCCGTCGCGGCCGGCGGTATAGACCGTCCGTCGCCGACCGGGCGTACTGATCTACCGGTCAGTCAGGGCTCGTTCGTGAGGCAGGGCAGCGGCAGTGGCAGTGGCGTGCCTCCGGCGCAGGAGGCTGCGGCCGCCAGCGGTGTGGAGCAGATAGAAACAGGCGCCTCATTAACACTCACGGCCGGCGATACGATGATCTCTGCCGGCAGAGTTAGCGGTGTGGAAAATCAGCGTAGCGGAGGCCGTCGCCTGGCGGGCGGCGGGGATGCAAGCTCTGGACGTGGCCAGTCTGAACTGATGCCGGGCAAAGCCGGTAGCGCCTCCGGTTCCAAGGTTGCGGTGCAGCGTTTGCAGGCGCCGGGCCGCGCCGACGCCAACGCAGCCGGCAGACCGGCGGGGACGCTCGTGGTTGCATCCGGTCTCCAGGGCGTCGGCCGCCCGGCGACGGCAGGAACGGACCGGAACGAATCGCTGGCCGGCATGAATACGTCTGCCAGCGTGGCGGATTCAAGTGGCCCAGCACTGACAGCGCCGGTTGTGCGCCGCGGTTCTGCGGGGGGCGGCAAGGCCAAAGCGGGCATTGTGCCTGTTGGCTCGTTGCGAGTGACAAAATCCGGCGCTGGCGGGACGTTGCTGCTCGCATCCCAGTCGGGCAGCGGACTGGGAGAACTGGCGGCGCCGGTGATCGGCGCCGGCGAGCGCGGCCCGGCCCGAATGGATGTTAGCTTGAGCGAGGGACCGCCGCAGGCGCCTGTGACGTCCGATATATCGATTGCGGGATCCGAGCGGGCTCCGCGCCGTTCGATCCTGTCGGTGGGCAGTGCGCCGAAGCCGGGCTTTGTCCCCGATAAAGCCATTTACCAGATGCGCAAGCCGCAGAAACGCAAGCAGTTCATCAAGGAACTGGGCGGCACGGAACAGACCGAGCAAGCGGTCGAGCAGGCCCTGGATTGGCTAAGCAGCACACAGAGCGCTGACGGGCGTTGGGATATTGACGGATTTAAGGGAGTCAAGGAATGCGGCGGGGCCGGCGATCTGGTCAACGAAGATGTGGCCGTGACGGGTCTGTCACTGCTGGCCTATCTTGGCGCCGGCTACACACATCTCGCAGACGCGCACCAGGAAACTGTACGCAAAGCTCTTGATTGGCTGTTGAACTGCGAGAAGGAGGATGGCGATATCCGTGGCGCCGGCCAGATGTATGGCCAGGCGATAGCCACGGCCGCCCTGTGCGAGTCCTATTCCCTGACCGGCGACGCGCGGCTTCTCGATCCGGCCCGACGCGCGGTACAGTTCATCGTGGATGCGCAGACGCCGGAAGCCGGCTGGCGCTATGAACCGCGCGACGACAGCGATACCTCCGTCACCGGCTGGCAAATTTTGGCACTCAAGAGCGCCCAAATCGCGGGCATCCAAGTGCCGGAGCAAACGATTAAATGGACGGAAAACTGGCTGGACCAGGTGCGGCATGGCGCCGAGGGCGGCTTGTATTCCTACAAGCCCCGCCACGCCGTGACCCCGGTTATGACCGCGGAGGGAGCATTTTGCCAGTTGTTCATGGCGGAAAATAAACGCAATCGGGGCCAGGCCGAATCCACGGCCTACATCATGCAGAACCTGCCGGCCTGGGATCCTAAGAACCGCAAGGTGCATCTGTATTACTGGTACTATGCCACCTTGGCCCTTTATCTTTCAGGAGCGCAGGAGTTCGATGCCTGGAATGCGAGTCTGACCAAGGCTCTGCTGGAAGGGCGCCGTAAATCCGGCCCGGCGGCGGGCAGTTGGGATCCGGTCGGCCACCTTGGCGCGCGCGGCGGACGCATTTATTCGACCGCCGCCGGAGCGCTGTGCCTGGAGGTCTACTATCGCTTTCTGCCGCTCTACAAGCAGAAATGACACGCCGATTCGAGTTGTAGCAGCATGTCCGGTGACTTGATACCTTTTTTAGTCCAAACGGAATACCCATTCATTGAGCGATGCTATCACAATGATTTCGCACGTTATGATGTATTATGCGCCGGGGGCGGGTATGGCTAGGCGACGCTGGCTATGTTTGTTGGCCACGGCTGCGGTTTTTTTTGTCGCTCTGACCGAGCCTGTCCAGGCGGACGGAGAACCGCTTCCGGGACTTGCGGTGTCCCTTGAAAATAAAGCGCGCGTCCAACAGATCGATGCCACCAATGCGATCCTCTACAAGGGAAACGCGGATATCATGCTCCTGCCGGGACTGCTGGCTGACCGCAAGCGGCAGCGGGTCGAGGTCATGGTCGAAAGCACCGGACTTTCCAGCAATAATATCGTGGAGTTTCTGCTGATCTCGGAAACAAGTCAACATGCTTACGAGGCGCTCCTCGTTGCCTTTGCCAGGCCGAGCGATATCCACAAGGCTCTGGAGTTTATTGGGATGAAGGCCGGCGCTCCCTATGATCCGCGACAGCTCCGGATGTGGCCCAAAGGTGAACGCGTGTTGGTCAGCTTGGTTTCCTGCGGCCAGGGGTCTGTCTCAACCCCGCTTCGGATTGAGCGCTTGATCCTGGATACTAAAACTGGTCAGACTTTGCCGGAAAATGGTTTTGTCTTTACCGGTTCAGTCATGGTCCCACTGGCGAACAACGGCCAGGAATACGGCGCCGACGCCTGGGAACCGAAAGCAGTTATTTCGATTTATAACGAGCCGTACTCGGTGCTGGATATTCCGCGTATAACGCATAAAAGCGAAGTGTATGGAGAGCAGGTGGTCAACCCGGAGTTTGCCCTGGACAGGGGCGCTTTGTTCAGTCTGTTCCTGGAACCGGAATACAAGGACGGCCGGACGCGGGTTAAAGATCTGGTCCTGGATGTGGCGCCGACGTTTGTTCCCGGTTCGCCTGGGTCGAATGCGGTCCAGAGCAGCTTCGGTAATAAACACCTCCGGCCGGAGGCGCAGGAACTGACGTTTCGGCTCAGTGGCCCAGAAGGCAAGGCGCTGAACCAGGGATTGCGCCCGGATAGCCTGAGTCTAGTCCTCCAAGAACTGCAGGAGCAGGGCGACGATGCTTTTGTTGCTGTGCGGTTCCATCCGGGTCTGCGCCTGGATTCTATGCGAAATGCCTGCCAGATCATTGCTGATCTCGACAAGGCGGGCGGCATGCGCGTGGAGCCGCCTGGGCCAGGCCAGTTATATTATCGCGCTTTCCTGGTTAATCAGCAATGGCGGCAGCGTGAAAACCGGGCGGGCCAGCCATGGGAACTGGTGTTATCGAAAAAAAATGGCGGGCTTGCGGGAAAGCTGATCCAGATTGACGCCCCGCAAGTGGGCGCAATGCTGGATCCGCAATTCAAAATCACGGAGTTTCCCGTTGCCGACGCAGCAGCTCTAAGCTGGCAGCTTGCGGCTGATACGGAAGAGCGTCAGCGGGCCAATCAACGGGCCCGGCCGGCAGTGGTCCTTATATTTGCCGAGCCGGACTTGCCTTATGGGGAGCTGACGGAGTTTAGCGCCCCGCTCATTGCCGCGAATTACGTTGTGTATGTGTTTTTGGAAAAGCCGGCGAAATGATTTTGACGCGATCCCCAAAAAAATGTATTGTAAGCGTGATCAACCGTTGGCCGGGGTTCATTCAATGGTTCATTCATGTGCAAGGGTAGCTTGTGAATAGAATATATATGCCACTAATTTGGGCGATCCTGCCGGGGCTTTTTGCGGTGCAGGTTTTTGGCGCTTCGGCGCAGGAGCAGGACCTTGAATTTGCTGATGCTTTGATCGAGTTGGGGTTTCCTGATTACGCCGAAAAACTGGTCAAACAGCTTGTCCAGCAGGATACCGGCTTGCCAGACCGCATAAAATTAATCAGAGTTAAAATCCTGGTTGCTTCCCGTAAGTTTGTCGAGGCCGAAGCCCTGATCAAGACCATGCCGGCCAAAGACCTCCAAACGCAGGCCTGCTGGATGGCCATCGCCAATGGATATTTACAGGTCAACGATTTGGAAAAAGCCGCTCTGATTTATACGGACTTCATCGATCGGAACGCCGTTGCCGGCACCGATTCCGCGAACACCAATAATACGCTGGTATTGGAGGCGGCCTACCGGGCGGCCCAAATCATGGAAAAAACCGGCGATTTAGGCGGCGCCATTAAAGCCTATGGCCGGCTGCTGCAGTTGTCCGCCAAAGAAGAGGTGGGGCTGATCAGTAAACTGCAGTGCGCGCAGGCCAATCTATATCTAGTGCAAGCCAGAGCAGCCAGCGGCGCCGAGCAGGCACTGGCCCTGGAAGCGGCCGACAAACTGTGCCGCACCGTAATCTGGCGGGGCGTCGATCTGTATTTTTGCCAAGCCGTGATTATGACGGCCCAGATAGACCTGATCCGGGGCAATCCCGCAGCGGCCCGCAAAAAACTGATTGATAACAAAGCCATTTTTCAACAGATCGATGAATATTTACGCGCTCAAAAGGACAAGGACAAGCTGCCTTTGTCCTTGAGTCCGATGGCCGGCGGATTATTTTTCCTGGGCAAAATCGACCAGGCACACGGGGAATCTCTTTTGGTTCAAAATAAGGACAAAGGCATTGAGATATTACTGCTGGCCTTCAAGGAGCTTAACGCTGTCGTGGCCGGCTACGGCGAGAGCGAATGGGCGCCGGAAGCCGCTGCGCGCGCGCAAACTGTCCGGGAAAAGCTACAAGCCTTGGGTAAAACAGTTGCGCCGGTGGCGGTGCTCGCGGGAACCGCCCTGCCCATTGGAGCGCCATCCGCGACGGATGCGGCCATGCTGGCCCAAATGAAGACGGCGGATAACCTGTTTTATAATGCGACCAATTATCCGCAAGCGCAAAGCGAGTACCTGCGCATTTTAAACAGCAATCCCGATACCACCAATTCCGCGCGCTTGCTGATGAACCTGGCCCGCTGCTACGTGCATCAAAAGGACAGCCTGATGGCCAGGGTTACGGCCCAGTATCTCGGTGAGCGCTTTGCCGACAATCCCCGGGCGGGGACGATGTTGTTGCAAATCGGCCAAACCTGCAGCGAGCAACAGGACCTGGACCTGTTGGCTGCCATGTACGAAACGTTCCTGGCCGATTTTCCACGGCATGACAGTGTGCCGGCGGTCTTGTTCAGCATGGCGATTATCCGCAAAAAAACAGGCGACGAAGCGGCCGCCACCTCTTTTTTGAAGCGTCTGATTGACCGGTATCCGAACGATCCCCATTATCTGAAGGCCATCGATCAGGCGGCATGGTGGAGCTACAGCGACAAAAAATATGACCAGGCGGCGGTCTATTTTCAAAAATTTATCGCGCAAAACCGCGATGATAAGCTTAAACCCCAGGCTCAATTCGGCCTGGCGAACTGTAGTCTCTCCCTTGAAAAATATAGCGAAGCCCTCCAGGAGTTCAGGGCCGTGAAAGCCGCCTTGGAAGGCCGTTTGACTCAAAAAGATAATACACTATCCGCGGCGGCCCGCAAAAAACAGCAGGAAATGCTCGAACAAACCTTGTACCTGATGGCGTTCTGTCTCTCCCGCCTGGAAAGCCCGGACGAGGCGCTGCCGGGCTATCAGCAGGAAGCCATTGCGTTGGCTACCGAATCATTACAGAAATACCCCGAATCCGATTGGGCGCCCAGAACAATGAGCCTGCAAGGAACGGTTCAGTTGGCACGCGGCCAGCTCGACCAGGCCGTGGAAACATTTAATCGGCTGGCCCGGCTCTATCCTAAATCCGCAGAAGGTAAAAACGCATTGGTTTCGCTGGTGCAATCTGCGCTGAATATAAAGAAATATGATGTCGCCAGGGATGCCTTCAGGAAAATGATGGCCAACAAGGATTTCTATCTGACAGACGGCAAAGAAACCATTTTCGCTTACATTGGCCGGGCGATGTTCGATGCCGGTCAATATCCGGAGGCCATTGGCGCCTATCGAATTGTGACCGCCTCGACCACGACTAATATGGGCCTCCTCGAAAACGGTTATTTCTACCTGGGCTCTTCCTGCTGTGAGAATACCAATTACACCGAAGCTGTTACGGCGCTCAATACGCTGCTCACCCGTTTTCCGCAGTCGGGTTATTATTACGATGCCAAATTCCTGCTGGGTCGAGCCCACCGCGGGCTGGGGCAATACAAGCAGGTCTACGAAATGTTGAACGATGTCGCCACGCGCGCGACCAATATCGTCCTGCTTAACAAGGCCAGCATGGAATTGAGTAAAACCCAGATCAGCCAGGGATTGAAGAAGGAAGCGTTAGCCTCCTTGATGCGCGTGACTCTGCTGGCGGATAGCAACAACCCCGAACTGCGGCCCATGCTGGAGGAGGCCTTCATGGAGAGCTTGCAATTGCAACAGGAATTCAAGGCCAGGGACGATATCATGGAAACCTGCCGCCAGTACTTGGCTAAATTCCCCGCTGGCGCCAGTGTGGCCGAAGTTGGCCGGATCATGCGCGCGGCCGAGTTGCTGCCGGCTGCGCCGCCGCCGTGATGCAGGCGGTGGGTCAGCATGGATATTTCCATTGTGCGATCGACCGCTAATTAGTAGCATTATCAGGACAACATATTGGCGCAGAGGAGACATCATGAACACGCGATTTTTTTTCTTCAACCGTGTAATCCTGCCAGTGCTGCTGTGGGCTGGCGGAATTATGCAGGCCTTGGCGGTGCCTTACGTGATTCATAGTGGCGGAATCAAAACGGATGGCATGACCATTGTTATGAACAAGGATCGCTCGGTGACCTTGACCACGGCGCAGGGCGGCAAGGTTACATTCACCAAGGAGCAGTATACGGAAGTCCACGCGGATCAGCCGGCAGCCTATACCCCCGCCGTGCTGTTGTTGGGGCAAGGCAAATATGACGAGGCCATCAAGGCTTTCGCCACGATAGCCAGAGATTACTACGGGCTGGAATGGGACAACATCGCCAACATGCAGATTGCCCGGGCTCAGGCCGGCAAAAAAGATTATGCCGGGGCCATCGCCCGCTTTGAAGCTGTTTTTAACAATGCGCCGGAACTGAAGAAACAAAGCGAAGCGCTGTGGTCTTACCATGCCGCACTGCTGGAGTCCAAACAATATGACAAGCTGAAACTGATCTTAAAACAGACCATCGCGCAAGGCAGCCATGCCGATGTGCTCAGGGCGCAAATGATGCGCGGCGATATCGAGGCGGCTCAGGGCGACCTGGAAAAAGCGCTGATGGATTACCTGCGGACCGTAACCTTTGCCAAAACCGGCAAAGAAAGCGCGCCCAAAGAGGTCGTTTCCCAGGCTATGCTGAAGATCGCCCAAACATTGGAAATAATGAAAGACGGGCGGGCCAAGGAATGGTATCGCAAAGTGACGCGGGAATATCCGCAAAGCCCCGAGGCCGCTTTGGCGCGGAATAAAATATAGCGAGTGTGTTGCCAACGACAGACGATTCAACCCAAGAAAGGAACAATAAAATGAGCAAGCCATGGCGGATAACGGCGGCCTTGCTGGTGGCGGTGACAGGTTTGATGCTGGAGCAATCGCTTGCGCAAGATGCGACGCTGCCGCTGGATGGCGCAGCGCAGGCCGCGCGCGTCGGTGAGATCGCGGCGCAGGCAACCGGCGTCGGCAGCCAGGACCCTGCGACGGCCCAGCCGCCGAATAGATCTTTTTTTTCCGTGATTCTCGCCAGCGGACTTATCGGCGTGTTGATCTGGCTGGGCCTGCTGGCATCCTCGATCGCGGCCACGTCTCTGTCGATCGACGGCATTATCCGGATCAAGGAAGACAAGATATCGCCGCTGGCACTTATCGCCAAGGTGCGCCACGCCATGAACACGGGCGACCTGGCGCTGGCCATGCAAGCCTGCCAGGAGCATCCCTCGCCGTTCGCCAACATCCTGGCGACTGGTTTTAATAATATCCGCGAAGGCTTTGAAATCCTTCAGGACGCGGTGGGCGTTGCTGCGGATATCGAGACCGAGCGCCTGATGCAAAGGGTTTTATACATTAACGTCCAGGTGGCGGTCGCGCCCATGTTGGGGCTGCTGGGCACCGTGCAGGGCATGATCCTGGCCTTTAATTCGCTGGCGACGATGCAGGCCGGCGCGGCCCAGCAGGCGATGCTGGCCCTGAATATTTCGCAGGCGCTCTGGACCACCGCGGCCGGACTGATGATCGCCTTGCCGGCTCTGACCGTGTTTACCATGCTGAAAAACAAGGCGACGAAAATCATCTTGAACATGGAGGCGATGACCCTCGAGATGACCAAGGGATTGAAGAACGTGGAAGTCGTGGAAGCAGAATAATTCCCGCGGGTGGCAAGCGGGCGAAGGACAGGGGCAGCCATGCGTAAAATCGACACTAAGGTCGACATGAACATCGTGCCGATGATCGATGTTATTTTCCAACTGTTCATCTTTTTTATTTGCACCCTGGATATGCAAAGCCAGCAGATCGGTCAGGACATCATCCTGGCCATGGCGCCGCACGGGACGCCGGTGGCCCATGTTGACCCGCGCACTATCCATATCGATATCGACGCGCAGGGCCGAATTTTTATCGCCAAAACCTGGATTTCTGCGGGCACTTTGAAACAAGTCCTGAAAAAGGCGGTGGCCGAATACGGCCCCACGATCCCGGTGGTCTTACGTGGGGATGAGGCCACCGTTCATGGAAATATCAAGGCGATCCTGGACGCTTGTTCGGGGGCAGGCTTAAGCCAGATCAGGTTCGCGGCGATCAAAGAAAAGCAAAGGTAATTGAGAACATGGCCAGAAAACGCCGCCAGGGTGATTATACCGCAGCCGAGGTGCCCATGGCGCCCATGATCGACGTGGTTTTCCAGTTGTTTATTTATTTTATCATGACCATGCACCCCGTCGATATCTTCACCCACCTCAATGTTTCGCGGCCCGCTGAGGATCGCTCGCCCCAGGCCGTGCCCAACATCAACCTGCTGCGCATCAACATTTACCCGCACGAGAGATATTCGTTAAATGAGGCGCCCATGACCCTGGCGGGCATGGAAAAAACTTTGAAAAAACTGGCGGATTCTGACCCCAAGCAGACCTTGCTGATCGTATCCTCCGTCAAGGCCCAACATGAGCAGTTGATCAAAGTGTTGGATTTATGCTCCAAGGTCGGGTTAGCTAACTTGTCGATTTTGAGCGCCAATTAAAACCGGGTTAAGGAAATTATAACGTGCCAAGCAACGAGCTTCAGCCCAATCCGACTGTTGGCGAATTGCGGGAATCGAGCACCTTTGCGGCTTTCGCCAAGAAGCAGATTACCCGGCAGATGCAGCTTGAGCGCCTTTACGGTCCCGCGGTTTCAGCGTTGATCCATGTCCTGGTGATAATTTTACTCCTGCTGGTGGTCATCGATACCGGGGAGAACCCGCAGGAAGAGATCACGGTCACCATGGTGCAGCCGGAGGAAATGCAACTGATCGAAGAATTCACGCCGCCGGAACCGCAATCGATTCCGGAAGATGTGCAAATCCCCGATGTCGCTTCGCCGCAGGACGCCATCGCCTCTCCGGCCGCCGCGCTGGAATACGCGGAAAGCGATAGTCCATCCACCTCGCTCGACGACGTAATGGATTTCGCCGTGCCATTCGACAGCGATGCCGCGAGCCCTTTGGTATTCAAGGGGCTGTTTGCCGGGCGGGGCGCACAGGGCCGGGCCGCAGGGTTGGCCAAGTATGCCGAGGGCAAGGGGAACCTAACCGAGGGGGCGGTGCTGCGGGCCCTGGAATGGCTGAAAAATCATCAACAGCCGGACGGGTCCTGGCACAACGTGCGCGACCGCAATAACGTAGCCTTTACCGGTCTGGCGGCGCTGACTTTTCTGGCGCATGGCGAAACGCTGAATTCCGAGCGCTATGGCGAAACGTTGCGGGATGGTTTGCGCTGGCTGATAGAATTTCAGCAGCCCAATGGGGCGTTTAGCAAAGATTCCTATGCCCACGCGATTGCGGCATACGCCGTGAGCGAAGGCTACGCCTTGACGCAAATCCCTTTTTTACGGGAGTCCATGGAAAATGCGGCGGCAATCATCATCAATGGGCAGCAGGACAACGGGGGCTGGACTTATGGTTATGCGCACGATAAACGCCGCGACACATCGGTGATGGGCTGGCAGATTCAAGCCTTGAAGGCCGCCCAGTGCGCGGGTTGCGCGCATCCCGAGTTAAACGAATGCCTGCGCAAGGCAGCCGCCGCGTTCAAGTTGCAGTATTTTGACTCCAGAACCGGGGCGGCGTCCGGCAAGCTGCAAATGGGCATCACAACTTTGGGCGCCACTCAGGACGCCGTCGGGACGTTTACCTATGCCGTGACCGGCAATGCCAGGACGACCGGAGGCGGCAACGCATCGATGACCGCAGTGGGAACCTTATGCCTGGAGTTCCTGGGAGAGGGTGCATCCATGGAAGCCAGGGGCGGGCGAGGCTACTTGCGAAAAATCGGCTGTGATTGGCTGAAGCCGGGCGGCTGGCCTTTGTATAGATGGTATTACACAACCCAGGCCATATTCCAAGGCCAGGGCATTCCGGGGAACACCACGGGCAAGGCAGACTGGCAAGCGTGGAATAATATGTTCGCCAAGGCTTTTGTGAATAATCAAAATCCAGACGGCAGCTGGTCTTCGCCGGCGAAGAGCGAAGATGGAAGCTGGCTCCTGGATCAAACGGGTTCCGTGTACAGTACGGCGCTGGGCGCGTTGACCCTGATGGTCTATTATCGAATCCTGCCGTCCTACCAACAGCAGTTATATGCCCCGTAGCCCGGTCCGCGCGCCTCGTTGTACATAAATAATCGTAACTACTCGGCGAACCCTCCAGCGCCAATCGGTGGTGGGAGTTTAGCTAAACAATGATTAGGACCTCCACCGCGCGCAACCGTTATCTCAGGCCCCAGGCATACCCGCCTCTAGCGAAAAAAACATTCGACCCTGGCCCGCACCGCTCTCTATTCGAACTGCCAAACACCGAACCGGGTCTTGTTATGGAATGCATGACCCACGTCCGACCAGGTTTGGTACTGGAACAAGGGCTGGCTCTTATTGCGGCAAATGTTGATGCGCAGTTGTGTCCCCGGCTTGAATTCTGTACGACCAATGGATGCGGCTGGTATCTGTATTTCGACAATCCAGCCCAGTTGGTTTGAGCTGGCGGCGGCGGTTACGGTGCCCTGCCACGTGCGCGCCTGCGAAACGTCGCCAGCCGGCGACACCAGCAGTTGTCCGTATTCGTTGGTGCCGGCTTCGTCCCAAATAAAGCATTCGATGCTGTCGCCTTCCCAGATGGCTTCCTTGTTGATCTGGATGGATGAGCCGTCCGTCTCAACCGCCAGGATGGCGGCATAGAGATTATCACGGTCGTAGCGCACCGCGATCAGTGTCTGCGGCTCCACTGGGGCGGTGTTGTCGTTACCGATGAACCCCGAGTATAGCGCAGCGGATTGCCAGCATTCATCATCAAGCTTGCCGTCGATGCGCGGGGGAGTCTTGGCTGCGGCAATAACGCCTGTGCGCGACACTCCGAGCGGGCAGGGCTGTCCTGTCCAGCCCTTGTTCGCTATGAATTTAATCCAGGATGCGGCGGGCGCGGACGCCAGCCGTGTCTCAATGGTGGAGGCTTCCGCAGCGCGGTCTAACGCGCGCAGACAGCTGGCCTTCTGGTTAAGCAGGAAGGTTTTGATGAAGGCGTCGTTATCTTTGCCTTGCTGCAGGTCCTCTATCGCTTCGAGGGCAAGTTGCGGTTCGCTGCTCGCGATTAGTTGCTCAATCGTATCCAACGCGATCGAACGATAGATGGCCGGGCTATGCTCGGCCAGGAGCTGCTTGCGCAAATCCGCCAGGGCGTCGCGATGCCCCAGTCGCCCCAAGAGCATCATATGCGCGGATTGAAGTTTTTGTATGAAAGCCGGGTTCTGTTCCAGCTTCAACATGGCCTCGAGCGTCTCGAGTGCCAGGGCCGGATCGTAGCGCAGGCATCGGCTGAGTAGTGCGCGCCGGGTAGCGAGCGCCTCCTCGTGGTCGGTTGCGATATCTGCCATGGCATTCAGAAAAGGAATCGCCCGCCGATCCGATCCGCATAACTCGATCAGTTGCATACGAAACAGGCTGGTGGGCAATTGAGTAAGGAACTTTGTGACCCGCGCATTCAGCGGCTTGATCCGGTCACTGCGCGTGAGCGCCGGGTTGGCAATGATCGCCAAGAATAGGTTCATCGACGACTGCAGCGCATCGGGCGCCTGGTTCCGGTATTCGTCCAGGATGGGGTAGGCCGCTCTGTTCCACTCTTCGAGTACGTAGCGCAGCGATTCCGAGCTCCCGATTTCGGCCAGGGCCATGAAGACGGCGGCGCGGTTCGTGGCGTCGGGCTTGGAATCGAGGAACTCGTGGTAACGGGCTAGAGCCGTCTCAGTCTGGCCGTTGGTCTGGGCGTTGTGCGCGGCCTTGAGCAAGGCGGCGGCTTGCGGCGCCGAGATGGGCGAGGGTGCATTCGCGGACGCTGCCGGGAGAGGATCTTCGCGCAGGACCTCGATATAGCTTATAAGCGTGCTGCGTTCGGGATGCTCCAGGTGGGCTGGGTCATGCGGCGCCATCCGCACCCGCAAGCTGTTCTGCACTGGCACGTTCTTGATTTCCTTGAACAGCGGTTTGTTCGGTCCGCCGGCAGTGGCCAGCACATCGAGTTGGGTTACTACGAGCTGATCCTGCAAGTACACGTCAAAAACGCGGCTGCCGGGCATGTCGCCTATCGGCGCACAAAACCCGAGCCGGACGGTGTAGTGGGCGGGCATCTGTCCAGCCATATCGTCGATCAGCGGCACCTCGCAGTTGAGCAGGCCCCGGCAATCGTCCCGGAACAACGCCATCTGGCGCGCCTCGTTGTCGGGCAACGATTCGGCTGGGCGCGTAGCGTATCCCTGGCCGGCGCTTATCTCGGTGTGCAGGTTCAGGTTGAGGCCGTAGCGTCCATAGCCGATATCGGAGATTGCGTTAGGGCGCGGATATCCCAGCCACAGGTCGCCGTTGTCGTCGCGCCAATCGGCCGGCGCGCCGAAGTTTATTCCCAGGCGGCGCACGGGCATCATGGGCCCGTGGGTGATGAATACGGTCCAGTCCTGGGCGCGGCGGTGGGGCTTGTGGATCATGGCCAAAGAGCACCTGATCGGATACGAACACGTGCAGCCCGAACTGCTGTCGGGCATGACCATGATGCCGCCGGCGGAAATCATATTGAGCCAGCATCCCGGGCGAATGCCACCGAATAAACGCACCCCTTTGTCGCCGTCCAGGTCATAAATGGCGGTCCAAGAGGAGCGATAGAACATGGTGTGCGCCGATGCGGACGCAATGCTGCAGCAGTGGCCGGGCCTGAGGAACTCCCACGGCGAGGGCTGATCCGTTATGGGGTGTGTGCGCATGATGGTCTTGCCCGTGAAGAGGTTGACCGCGCGGGGCTCGGCGATCAGGCGGTCGCCCACGATTAGCGGGCGGCGCAGGTAGTTCAATGGACGCGACCAGGTCATGCTGCCGTTGCGGGCATCGAGCGCTGTAATGCGGCGCCAGGCCAGCTCTCCGCTAAGGAAGAAGCCGGTGTCGTGATTGCTGAAGTTTCCGTAGCAGAGCAGAACTCCATCCTTGTAGGCCAGCCCCAGCTTGTCGCCTCCGCAGCCCGTGAAATCGTGGGCCTGCTGCCATAGGATGCGGCCGGTCGCGGCATCGAGCGCCAGGACGGTTCGCACGTCCGCCATGGTGGCTGCGGACTGCTCGTCGTCCGGAACTGGCTCGTAAATGCCCTCGGCCTTCAGACGCGTAATATCATTGGAGACTTGGGCGCGCGCGGCGGCGTCGGTCGCTGTGTCCAAGCAGTAGAGAATGCCGTCCGCCATTGCCACCGCGATGTTGGCGATGCGGTCGCCGCGATATTGCCAGAGCACTTCGCCCGTCTGGACCGACATGGCGAAGAGCGTGTCTCCCGCCATCAATGCGGATGTCAGGGCTTCTTCTGCGCTGACGCGGCTGTACCAGGACGGGAACCTGGTCATCGAATGCCACAGTGTCCCATCGCGGTGGAGTTCCATCCGGGCTTCGTTATCCGGGAGCTTGTGCTTGGCCACAAATGCTTTGTATTGTTTGCGAGCCTCGGCGTTCCATTCGATCGGCCAATCGGATTCTTTTTTCCAGGTTTGCGTGACGCTGTCCACCAGTTTCGTCCAGATCGCGGCGTATTCATTGGTCATCGGTTGCGCTGTGATTCCGAAGACAGTTCCGCTGACCGCCGCCAGCCAGCCCCAACGTCCCGGCGAGCCGTCTGCGGCGGGCGGCACAGTATAGGTGTGCAGGGTTTTGCCAGTGGCTGGATCGAGGCGATGGCACTGTTCGCCGGCGGCTACGAAGAGCGAGTCGTCCGTGACCGCCAGGTTGCTGCCATCCACGTCGGCGCGCACGCGAACGGCGCCCGGTATTTCACGCCGCCATAGAACACTGCCGTTGTAGGCGTCGTAGGCCACAATTATGTTCTCGCCCTGCACAAAGAGGCGCCCGTGCATGAATAGGGGACTGACCGGCCGGCTATGCCGATCCACCATGTCTTCCGGACCGGGATGCCCGTACCATAATGTGCCCAGCGGACTTTTTACAAGTTGGTCATCGGAACAGGCCGTGTTGGCCGGATTGGCGTACAGGCAGGTCCATTCACCGGCGCCTTCCAGTTTGCCGCGCACGACCTTTTCCCAGGCCGCAGTTCCTTGGTCCGTGCGGCGCAACATTGCTGCGCCGCCGTCAGGCCGTAGCAGGCGTTGGTACGCTTCGGGCAAATCCTCGTCGGCTGGTGACTGTACGGATGCGTCCGACACGATCAGATTTGCGAAGTAGCTCGGCAGGTCGGCCGGGTCCCACGGTTCGACTACGATCCTGCTGCCAAGCAAGCCGGCGTTATCGAGATAAGTCCGAGCCAGGGCCACTTTGTTGGTATCCTGTTCGAGGGCCACGATCTGAAGTTCCGTGCGCATTGCCAGTTCGTAGGCCAGACGGCCCTCGCCGGCGTTGCGGACCAATGCGTAGCCTTGCCGGATATCTGCCGTATGCACGATTGAATCCGCCGCCGCTTTGTAGCGCGCAACCAGATCATCCTCGGGATACGGCTGCCGGGTGATTACCGGTGCGTTGGTTGCGGGGGTGGCCGTGGGCGTTCCGAAGCCGTATATGGATCCTTTATCGGTGCTGACGATTAAACGCCCGTCGCTGGCGGCCAGCCCGAAGGCGTGTCCGTCAACGTCAGCGCGCCAAGTCTCGAGGCCCGATGCGGGATCAAGTCCCGCGACAAAGCCATCGCCGCCGGCCACGAGCAGGTTACGAGTGGCGATCAACGCGCAGATTCCATTGGTCGGGCGCTGCCAGATGATCCCTGATTCCGGCGGCCGCAGCGCGGCCGCTCCGCTGGGGGGCTGCGCCATCCACTTTTCCCACGCTGCCCGGGTTACGGCCACGATCCCCTTGGGGCCGAGCGCAAAGCATCCGCCTTGCGAGGATGCGACCAGATCCAACGGTGGGTTCCAGGGTAGGGCCTGGCCGCGCCTGGAGCCGGTCGTTGCATCGTAGATCATTTTTAACGGGATGCCCGAGGCGTCTACTCCGGCGATCAGGTTATTACCGTCGACCATGGCCCAGGAACCACCGTTCTTGCCGCCGGTATTCGCGTAATATCGAAACGAGCCGTCACGCCGTGCGAATGCCGCCGGCATGGCGCGTCCGGATGGAACAAACAGCAAATCAGCCGAAGCCGCTAAGTATCCGAACGGCGAAATTCCGCCGTACGATAATTCATACGGCAGGTCGCCGATGCGGTCGTTTTGCCAAAGCACTGACCCGTCTTTAGGATCGAGCGCTTTGATATAGATGCCGTCGTTCGGAAACACTCCCGCCCCGAAAAGCGCCTGTCCGCCATCCACCAATACCGAGGTGCGCACGGGCCACAGCGAGACCATGCGTCCGTTGCCGAGGACCTTCTCGCCGCTGGGGCCGGCGCGATGCCGCCATATCAAGGCGCCGCTGTCGGCCGTTACACAGTACACCCAGCCATCGTCGGATCCGAAGAACACTCGCCCTTCGTGAAAGGCCGGCGCGAAGCGGACCGGTCCTTGTGTTGTATAGCGCCAGAGCAATTGCCCGCTTGCCGCGTCCAGCGCGCGCACGCTATTGTCCACCGGCGATCCGAAGAAAATGCGTCCGCCCGCCGCGATGGCGTGTGGCGCGTTATCGGCATGCACGCGGGGCAACTCCTCGGCCGGCATGGGCCAGGCCGGCTCGTGCGGATGCGCGGACTTGAATATCCAGCGCAAAGCCGGCTGGGCCGGCAGGGCGTCTTCTGTGCCGCCGCTGCGCGCGGCGTCGTGCCGGAACATCGGCCAATCCCCGGCGCTGGCCCAGGCTGCAATCGACGAGAACAAGAGGAGCACCGCACCGCGTTTAAGTAACGCCAGCCGCCTTGTGCGGCAAGAGTAATGACCAGACACATCGGACCTTTTCATTATGATCTTTTCCTTTTATTTAATTTACAAATAACTGCTCCGTGAGGCATTGCTTGCCGTCGTTCACAGATAAACGGGACTGTAGACTTTGGCGCCGGATTTGTCACGGTTTATCCTGAATGGCGTTTGTTACAAAGCAATTGTGCAGGTTGCTGACTATATCCGATTGCGAATCGAGCTTGCGGAAGGTGAAGCCATCCGCAGACCCCCAGAAAACCAACCGTTTCGGGCCGGCGGGGTCTTTGAATGCGGTGTGGGCTTCGCCGCTAAGCGTCTGGCTGGTGATAGCCTGGATGCGCTCGTGTGCCTGCGCTGCGGGGCGGGCGTCCAGTCAGGGTACGATGTATGTTGACACTGTTTTAAGCCTGTGGCACGACATGCTTGCTTGGCAACGCAAATATGCACGGTGTTCTGTCGGATGACAACTTGAAAATGCACGGCCTGCAGATTGGGGCAGGGGGTCATTCGGTTTCGCTTCGGCTTTTAAGTTCGATGGAGACCGGCCCGTCGTTGACTATTTCCACGAGCATCATGGCTTGGAAGCGGCCGGTGGCCACACGCTCCGGTCCAAGGCTGGCCCTCAGGCAAGCGATGTGATGCTCGTAAAGCCGTTTGGCTTCTTCGGCCGGCGCGGCCAGGGTGAAACTGGGACGGTTGCCCCGGGAGGTGTCCGCATGCAGGGTGAACTGGGAGACCGCTAAAACACTGCCGCCGACATCGATAACGGACCGGTTCATGCGGTCTTGCTCGTCCGCGAAAATTCGGAGCGCGACCGTCTTGTCGGCCAGGTATTGGGCGTCGGCCTCCGTATCCCCTTTTTTCACGCCTAGCAGGACCAGCAAGCCCGGCCCGATCTCGCCAACCACCTCTCCGGCCACGGATACTTGACCGCGCCGCACCCGCTGAATCCACGCTTTCATGCCGACCCCAGTCCCATATCACCAACGATAAAGGTCATGATCCCGTTTTTCTGCTTACGATCTATTGCGCCAGCCCAAAATGGCTGGAGATTGGCCAATAGATGAATACGGCCGGGCCGACCAGGTTCTTTCTGGGCACCGGGCCCCAGTAGCGACTGTCCAGGCTGTTAAACTGGTTGTCGCCGCAGGCAAAGTACTGGTCTTTTCCCAAGGCTACGTTGTTGGTATATTTATCCAGGTATTCGGCTGTGGGCCCGTCACGACTGCCGGTCTGGTAGCCGGCATAGCCGTCCCGCCCGCTTTCCACGCGGACGATACGCGGGTTATCGCTGATCGGCTCGCCGTTGACCAGCACATTGGGCGGGATAAAGGATAATACTTCATTGGGCAATCCGACCATGCGCTTGACATAATGTTCATTGGTCTTGATCTGGGGATGCTGAATGCCCGATGTTTTGAAGACCATGATTTCGCCGCGTCGGGGCGACCTGAAATTCCAACTGACCTTGTCGACAAAAATATGATCGCCCGTGATTTGAATCCCGGAAGCCAGCAATTGACCTTGCACCACATCGTCTCCGGCTGACACGTGATCGGTCATGGCCGTATTGATCGCGTGATAATATCCGTTAATCAGCATGATCCGGTTATCCTGGGCTGGAATGAGGCGCATTGGTCCGGATGTTTTCGCCCGCACCTCGGTGTACCATTCTCCCCAAATCAACCATTTGAAAAGGTTGAGCGGTAGACGGTCGCTCAGGCCCCGGCTTGCCCGTGGCATATAATGGATGCCGTGCAGCGTCGGCGACATGGAAGCCGTGGGAATCTTGAACGGCTGGATGAAATAGGTCCGGAAAGCCATGGCCACGGCCACTGCCACGACGATGATTTCGAGGTTTTCCCTGAGCGAGGCGTAGGGTCGGGGTGGACACATGGGCCGGATGGCGTTTTCAAGTTCGCGGCTGGCGGCGTCCATCGCCGGCCAGTCGCGGGCTTGCATGATCCGTTCCGCTTTTCGACAAGCTTCGACCAAATCGCCCAGCCGCCGTGGCTCGGCGATATCCTCCTTTAAGTTCCGGACATGCCGGGCTTCCCGGAGTAGGTGTCGTAAGTGCTTGAGCAGGCGTCGACGAGAAAAATAGTTCATGCTAATCCCCCGTTTTCATAACCGAAATGAACGCTTCCTGGGGCACATGCACCTGTCCGAACTGCTTCATCTTTTTCTTGCCCTCTTTTTGCCGTTCCAGCAGTTTGCGTTTGCGCGAAATATCGCCGCCATAGCACTTGGCCGTGACATCCTTGCGCAGGGGCCGGATAGTTTCGCGGGCGATGATGGTCTTGTTGATCGCTGCTTGAACGGGAATGACGAATAAATGCTGAGGAATTACTTCTTTCAGCGCCTTGCACATCTGGCGGCCCCGGGCTTCGGCCTTGTCGCGATGGATTAGACAGGAAAAAGCGTCCACGGGTTCACCGTTTAGAAGGATGTCCAGCTTGACCAGGTCGCTCGGTCTATGTCCGGTGTGTTCGTAATCCATCGAGGCGTAGCCATGGCTGATGCTTTTCAGATAATCGTAAAAATCGATTAGAATTTCATTGAGCGGCATGAGGGCCGTCAGCATCACCCGCCGGGTATCCAGGGAATCCGTTTTTTCCACGGTGCCCCGGCGGTCCATGATGAGCTTCATCAAGTCGCTGATCTGTTCATTCTGGCAAATGATAAAGGCTCGGATCATTGGTTCCTCGATCCGTTCGATCCGGGTCTGGTCTGGCATGCGTGCCGGGTTATCCACTTGGATCATCGTGCCGTCTTTCAGGTAGATATGGTAAACGACGGCCGGATAAGTGCTGATGATGTCGAGGTCATGCTCCCGGCGCAGCCGTTCCTGAACGATCTCCATGTGCAACAGGCCCAGGAAACCGCAACGGAATCCAAAGCCCAGCGCGGTCGAAGACTCAGACTGGTATGTGAATGCGCTATCATTCAGGCCCAAGCGGTCCAAGCTGAACTTCAACTTTTCGTAGTCGGCCGTATTGATCGGATATATCCCGCTGAACACCATCGGTAGAATTTTTTTAAACCCGGAGAGAGCTTCCTTCGCCGGATGATCCGTCGTTGTGACTGTGTCGCCGATCTGAATATCGCGTGGCTCCTTGATTGAGCCGATCAGATAGCCGACTTGTCCTGTGTTCAAGACAGGTACCGGCGTCAGCTTGGGCGAGAAGACGCCGATTTCCTTAATTTCGGTGATGTTGCCGGTTCCCATGAAACGGATTTTATCCCGCGCTTTTAGCTGGCCGTCGATGATCCGAATATACGGCACCACTCCCCGGAACGCGTCGAAAACCGAGTCGAACACCAGGGCGCGGGTTATACCGGGCACCTGCGTCGCCCGCGGCGGTGGCACCGAGTGCACGATCAATTCCATCAGCTCCCGGATCCCCTGTCCGGTCTTGGCACTGAGCGCACAGCCTTCATCCATATCAATGCCCAGCACCTCCTCGATCTGGCGGGTGATTTCCCCGATGTTGGCGGTGGGTAGATCGATCTTGTTGATGACCGGTATGATCTTTAAGTTGTTTTCTATGGCCAGGTAGGCATTGGCCACGGTCTGGGCTTCGACGCCCTGGCCGGCATCCACCAGCAGGATCGCGCCTTCACAGGCTGCCATGCTGCGGGAGACTTCGTAGGTGAAATCCACATGTCCCGGCGTGTCCAGCAGGTTGAAGGAGTAGGCCTTGCCGTCCGCGGCCGGATAAATCATGGTTACCGGATGACTTTTGATGGTGATGCCACGCTCGCGCTCCAGGTCCATGCTGTCCAGTAGCTGGTTGCGGAAATCGCGGTCTTCCACGGAATGGGTTATCTGCAGCATGCGGTCGGCCAGTGTCGATTTGCCATGATCGATATGGGCGATTATGCAGAAGTTACGAATGAGTGATAAATCCGGTTCCATGATTGTCCTTTTCAATCAAGCTCCTGGCGGGGAATTTTTCGGATGCTCCGATAGAGCGGTGCGGCTACAGCTTGCATCTGTAGCCACGGCGCTCTGCCGCCGTGTCTTTAGCCGCCGCAGGCCTCCCATTCCGACTTTACATGACCAACATGGGTTTGCCCGCAACCCAAGATCGCCGCACACCGTGCGCCGCTAACCGCGCTTTGCGGCACCCAACGCTTCTTCCGCCGCGGCCCGCAGGGCGGCAAGTGTTCGGCCCATGTCCGCTGCCTTGAACAGAAAACTGCCGGCAATGATGATATTGGCTCCGGCTCCGGCCGCCGGCCTGACGGTATCCATGCCAAGCCCGCCGTCCACTCCGATATCAACGACCGGCCGACCGGCCCCGGACATGGCAAATATTTCGGATATTTTAGGCAGCACTTCCGGGATGAATGACTGTCCGCCGAATCCGGGATGAACGGTCATACATAAAACTTCATCGAACGCGCCCCAGTAGGGCTCCAATGCGGCCGCCGGCGTTTCAGGGTTCAATGCCAGTCCCGGCCGCACGCCCTTCGCGCGGATGCGGCGTAACGTGCCGCCGATATCGCCCTGTGCCTCGGCGTGGATCAGGAGCGTGTTTGCCCCGGCTTCGATGAAGGCATCTGCCAGCAGATCCGGACGGGTTAGCATCAAGTGGACGCTGAGCGGTATCCGCACGCAACGTCGTGCCATGCGCACTACATCCGGCCCCATGCTCAGGTTTGGCACAAAGTGTCCATCCATTATATCCAGGTGCAGGGCGTCGCCGCCGGCCGCCTCGATCTGCAGGGCCGACTCCTCCAAGCGTCCGAAGTTGCCGGCCAGCAGCGACGGTAATATGGACACAATTCGTTTCATGGCGGGCAACCTTATCAAAAGATGCTCCAAGACGCAATCTCGCTGTTGCAATTCCCCATAATTTATTGCATATTGTTTTCCTGTTCGGATCTGATACTTAAACTGCGGAGAGTTGCACAGCATGAACACCAGAGAACGATTTCAAGCCGTTGCGGGGTTCCGTCCGTTCGACCGCCTGCCGATCATCGAGTGGGCCGGCTGGTGGGACAAGACCATCGAGCGCTGGCATACCGAGGGTCTGCCCGCCAACATCACCGATCGCTACGATATCTACCGCTATTTCGGGATGGATGTCTATAAACAGGATTGGTTCCCAATCTGCCGACCGGGCTGTCCGCGGCCTGCGGGTCACGGCCAGGGAGTGGTCCAGTCCGATGCCGACTATGACAATGTGCGTCAATACCTTTACCCGACGGATGCCGTGAATACAGAGTGCTGGACACAGTGGGCTGAGGAACAGCGGCGCGGGGAGACGGCGCTGTGGTTCACGGTGCTCGGTTTTTTCTGGCATCCTCGCGGGCTGCTGGGAATCGAACCGCACCTTTATGCTTTTTACGACAAGCCGGAACTGATGCACCGCATGAATGCGGATTTGGCCGAATGGATTATCATGGTCATCGACCGCGTCTGTGCGGTGTGTACCCCCGATTTCATGACCTTTGCCGAGGATATGAGTTATAATCACGGTTCGATGCTCTCCAAGGATCTCTTCGACGAGTTTATGCTGCCCTACTACAAGCGCGTCATCCCGGCGCTGCACAAGCGCGGAATCATTGCCATCATCGATTCCGATGGCGACATCAGCGTGCCGGCGAAATGGTTTGAGACGGCGGGTCTGGACGGCATTTTACCACTGGAACGGCAGGCGGGCGTGGACATCGCCAATTTACGCAAGCAGCACCCCAGTATGAAATTCATCGGCCATTTCGACAAGATGACAATGAACAAGGGCGAAAAGGTGATGCGGGCTGAGTTCGAGCGCCTGCTCCCCACGGCGGCTAAGGGCGGATTCTTGGTCGGCTGCGATCACCAGACGCCGCCCGGCGTCTCTTATGCCGATTACCAGATCTACTTGCGTCTTTTCAGGGAATACGCGGCGGAAGCCGGAAAAATGTCAGGCCAGATCCTGAAAATAAATAACCGTGGATAGCGCGGAATCCTGACTCCTGATTTCTGTGATGTTTAGGCAATTAACTTCAGAGGATCAAAGAACCCACCCCTCGCCCCTCCAAGGAGGGGAACTGATTGGTTTGTAATATCTTATCCCCTCCTTGGAGGGGCTAGGGGTGGGTTCCATTAGTGCTTCGCCTCGCATTGTTACGTTATTTATCTGAAACACTATACCTCCCCAGTAACGATCATGCTAAAATGCGTTCTCGATGCTCATCCGCGATAATCAGCGTTATCAGCGGTTAAAAGATCGTGTTGAGGGCAGGGGTTGTACTGAGGCATTATGCGGCGGGGCAGCCTGAGCAAGCTTGCCGGTTTTCATCGCCAGCGTCGTTAAAAATCCGATTAACAGGAATCCGGCGCCCAGAGAAAACGACCACAAGGACGATTGGTCGGGCGCGCGGTCCGTGATCCGCGCCACCAGTTGCGGTCCGACAATTCCGCCAATGCCCCAGGCTGTCAGGATCGAGCCGTAAAGCACCGGCATCAGCTTGGAACCGAACTCGTCAAGCACCAGCGACGGCATGGTTCCGAATCCGCCGCCGTAACAGAACAGCACGTAGCAAACCAGCCCGCCGAACAGCCAGGGGTTGATGCGATTCCCGAGCAAGGCCAAGGCCATAAACACGATCACCTGCGTGCCCAGCATTGTGCGGAAAGTCTGGATCCGTCCCATCCGGTCGGATAGTCCACCCCAGAAGAACCGGCCCAGACCGTTGAAAATGGAACTGACGGCAATCAGCGTGGCCCCGTAAGCCGCCAGCCGATCCGCCGACATGGCGGCATGCGCCGCTTTCAGGATGGACTGCAGCATCGGCGATTGAAAGCCGATGAACATGATCCCGGCGACAATATTGCAGAAAAAAAACAACCACATCATGGCAAACCGCAGCGGGCCTCCGGAATGTTGGAGCACCTGCATGTCGGCGCCCGCAGCACGTCCGCCCGGCTGGCATCCTTCCGGCACATAGCCGGCCGGGGGATTGGTCATGAACATGGCCACGGGCACGGTCAGGCAAAAGAAAACGATCCCCAATGCACCGAAGACTACGATCAAGTTGTTGTGAGCTAGCGTCATCAAAAGGGGCGCGAACACTTTGGACATCAACAGCGCGCCCAAGCCGAACCCCATGACCACCATGCCGGTAACAAAACCTTTCTTGTCTGGAAACCATTTGACAACCGTGGCCACCGGAGTGACATAGCCCAATCCCAAGCCAGTCCCGCCGATGACGCCGTAGCCAAGGTACAGCAGGGGGAGGGATTTGGCGCGCAGCGCCAGCGCGGCCAGCAGATAGCCCGCACTGAAGAGAATACCCCCGGCAACGGCCATCCGGCGGGGCCCGATCCTGCCCAGCATTATGCCGCCTGCGGCGGCGCCCAAGCTTAAAAACAGAATTGCCAGGCTGAAGATCCAGGCAACCTGGCTGTTGGCCCAGCCGAAGGCATCCATCAGCGGTTTCTGGAAATAACTCCAGGCGTATACCGTGCCCAGGCATATTTGCAGCAACACGCCCATGCTGGCGATTACCCATCGATAATGGTCCAGTTTCAAAAAAACCATTCTCCCGGAGGTAGACATTTTAGCACAGCAGCGCGGTGTTGATAACGTGCTTCACCATGCCGTTCCGCTGGTGGAGCGACTTATCCTTAAGCCGCTTGGTTTCCGCAAAACTCGCCCGCCGCCTAGCGCCGTCAGGGCAGCAATATGCCCAGGGCTACCAGGGCATAGGCGGTCGTCAGCACGGGATCCGACTCCCAATAACGCCCGTTTTCATTAACCCAGTATCCGTGGCCGGTGGCTGGATCGATCTTCTGCAGCGCCAGTAATTTCTCGATCAGGGCCTGGCGTCCGGTCATGCGCGTCGTTTCGCCGTGGGCAACCAGCGCGTCGCCGTATACCACCAGCGCCTTAGCCAGAAAATGATAATACGAATATAGCCCCTCTTTTTCGGTCCCTGTGTTTTGATCCAGGTTCCAATGCTGCTGGGACCATCGCACGGCCAGCTTGACCCGTTCATCGTCCGATCCGATATGTGCATAACGCAGGGCCAGCAAAGCGGAGTAGGTTGAACCGCCTTGCGCCTTGAAAATCGCCTGACCTTTTTTATTGGTGGCTATGCCCGCGCGACTCTCATCCGGCCGGTAATAAAAACCGCCGTATTCGTCAGCAAGTTCAGGCGTCTGGTTTTGACAACGGGAAACGAATCCCTGCGCCGCTTTCCAATCGAGATCGGCCTTCTTTTCCGAGGCCGGCCGTTTTTCTTCGATCTTTTCGGTCAAACGCATGGCTTCCAGGGCATAAACAGAATTGTTGAGATCGGCGTAAGGCCGTTCATGCGTTTGATCGTAGCCAAAGCCGCCGTCGTAAATATCCTTGCCCAAGTGTTGGGAGAGCGCCAGGTAACGGCGCGCGCCGAGCAGCGTGGGCGTCAAGTCCGGCCGGTTAACAGCATGCAGGGCGACCAGACAAAGCGCCGTATTATAGTTGCCCAGTCCTCCGCCCCTGGGGCCCTTGATCTCCCTGTATATTCCGCCGTTGGTCTGAACACACGCCAGGATAAAGCGCACCGCATTACTGATGGCTTGCTGGTTGCGTCCGGCCGGATCGAGAGTCAGCGCCCAGAGCGCCAGGCCGGTCAAGGCCGGGTAGTTGGTGTTCGACCACGCGCCATTGGTCTGCTGTTGACTAACCAGCCAGTCCGTGCCCCGTGCGATGCCGGCCTGAGTTTCGAGGGATAACGAACGCTCCACCTGTGTCCCCAGCGCCGGTGCCGGCGGCGGGTTGGAAGATGTCTGCACGGCTGAAGGTTTGCGCCCGGCGGCGGAAAGGTCCTGTCCCAGCGCCGGTCCGGCCGCAAGGATCGTCAAACACAACATCAACCCCGCATATCGTCCGGCTTTCATCGCTGCCGATCCGGGCACGACCGCCAGTTTTAGCTTGGCATTACGGATCATTTATTTTACTCCTGCTTGACGATTCGTAAACTTGTTTTTGCGCTAAAGTTTACTTCAATCAATTGCTATTGCTGCTGTTTGTGGTTTATGTCGAATGTATTGTATTTACGATATAGCCGATCCGAATTCAAGCCATTTGTTCCATCGGCTATGCAGACCAATAGTTGCGCCAGCCAATCCTTGGAAATCGCATGATCTGTCAGAGGCGCTGCACAACCCCTGCCGAAGATGGTCACGACCCCGATACTTCTGTGTGCTCGGGATGGCCTTCCCGAAGTCGCTCTAACGGACTGGTTCTGGAACTGGAGGGACGCGCTCCGTCGCGTCCGCGAGAGTGTTGTAAGAGCCTCTTCAAGATAGGCATTCAGATATTAAGATAGTTGTCGTCAAGGTGTCTGATACAAGAAATCGGCGAATGATGAAAAGGCATCGGCCTTGCTCCAAAGCCCTATGCCGCCTGTATCGGGCAAGGTTGTGTCCGTGGCTTCCAGCAGCTTCTTGCCGTTGAGCCACGCTTCCATCCGATCACCGTTAGCGACGATTTTTATGCTAAACCATTCGCCGCTGCGGATCTTAATTCCACCAGCATCGGCAAGCTTCAGGCGCTTGCCGTTCTGCACAACATAAAGTCGGAAATTGTCCTCCAGCGGATTGTAGCGGGCCAAGTAGTAGTTATTGGCATCCATGACGCGCCAAATTGGCCCTCCGCCTTGGTCAATCTGGCCCGCATCGGCGCGGATCCGGACCGAAACTGTTCCGTCCTTCATCCTTGTCCGGGCGGTCCAACACAGGTTGAAGTGATCCTTGGAAGCGTCCTTGATCGTGGTAATAGAGAGCACGGTGGCTTTGAGGCCGTCTTTCACGGTGGCCATGATTTCCCATTGGGCTGGCTCGTCCTGCGGGTTGGTGGATTCTGATTTCCAGCCTTCCGGAAATTCACCCGGCTGCAGTTTTCCGAAATCCGTTATGCCGGATCCGGTTTCGTCTAACGAAGCTGATGAGCGAAAGTTAATACACCCTTGCAAACAAATGGTCAAGCCGAGCGCCACCACTGCCGATGCCGGCAGCCAAAAATTTTTTGCAATCATTGTGTTCCTTCCTGCGTTGTGTTGTGATGCGATATCAGGCCGGTCGGCATGATGAATGGGCGCCCCTGGGCATCATGCGTTACCCTGGCTGCGATTCCGTAAACGGATCCGAGCATTTCCTCGGTCAGCGCCTCGCGCGGCGTTCCGCTGCAACGAATGCGCCCGTTTTCCAACACATAGACGGTATCGGCGACGCGCGCGGCCAGGTTGACGTCATGCACCGACATGGCAACGCTCAAGCCGCGTGCATCGCTCAGGTGACGCAGCCTTTCGCAGATCTCGAACTGATGCTGCAGATCGAGGTTCGCGTTCGGTTCATCGAGCAGGAGGATCGTGGGTTGGCGCGCCAGGGCCTGCGCGATGAATACAAGCTGGGCCTGGCCGCCGCTGAGTTCCGCGATATAGCGCCGGCCCAATCCCGCGAGATCGAAATCTTCCAGGAGGGATTGCACGATGGCGATATCCTCGGAGCCGATGTGCCAGCCGAGGCGATGGAGTCGGCCGAGCAGGACAGTTTCGAAAACGGTCAGGGCTGCGCGAGCGAACAGGCTCTGGGGCAGGTAGCTCACGATTTGCGCCAGTTCTTCCATCCGGAAATCCCGGATATTTCGGCCGTCGAGCGAAACGTCGCCGTCCGGTTTCAGCAGGCCGCAAAGGCAGCGCAGGAGGGTGGACTTCCCCGCAGCGTTAGGTCCCAGGATTGCGGTTATGCCCGGTCGAATCGCCAGGTCGATGTCCGTGAGCGCTCGGATCGAGCCATACGAGAATTGAAGTTGGCGGGTTTCCAGAATCACCAGTAGGTCCTCTTTTTTCCCAGCACCATGGCAACGAAAAACGGAACGCCGATAAACGAGGTCGCGATGCCGATGGGGAATACCGCGCCTGGAATTATGAGTTTGCTCGCGATGGACGCCGCCGAGAGCAAAAGCGCGCCGGTCAGCACGGAAAGCGGCATGAAGTAGCGTTGATCCTCGCCCACCATGATCCGCGCCAGGTGTGGGGCGACCAGTCCGATGAAGCCGATTGCCCCGGCGAAACAGACGGCCGTGGCGGTCAGGAGCGAGGTGAGCAGCAGGGCTTGCAGACGCAGCCGTTGGACGTTGATGCCCATACTGCGGGCGCGCTCATCGCCGAAACGGAGCGCGGTCAGCTTCCAGGCCTGCGCGGCAAAAATGGGCAAAGCCGCGAGCAAGACGCAGGCAAGGATGGCGAGCTTCTTCCAGGTCACGCCTTGCAGGCTTCCGAACATCCAGAAAACGATCGCCTGCAGCTGGTCTTCTGAGGCCACATACTGCAGGAAGGCCAGGGCCGAGTTGAAAAGGAACAGAAGCGCCACCCCGCAAAGAATGATCGGATCCGTGGCGCCGCGTTTGATCCGGCCCAATCCCCAGATAGCCAACGAGGAAAGCAAGGCGAATATGAATGCGCCTGCGGGAATGCCCATGAAGCCGACAATCGGAATAGCGGCGCCGCCCACTACTATCGCCAGGGCCGCGCCGAAGCCGGCCGCCGCCGAGATCCCCAGCGTGTATGGGCTGGCCAGCGGGTTGTCCAGGATCGTCTGCATCTCGGCGCCGGCCAGCCCCAGGGCCGCGCCGATGGCAACGGCAAAAAGGGCTATCGGCAGGCGGAAGGTCCAAACCACGGTCTTGTTCAACGGCGACGCTCCGGATGGGTCGAACAGTGCGCCAAGCACTTCCTTGATCGTCAGCCTGGCCGGCCCGGTCATAAGGTCAGCCAGACATGCTACCAGCACCAACAAAGCGGCTCCGAGAACCAGGTAAAGACGGTGGCGGGCCAGACGGCGATAGCCGGAAGATGCGAGTGAGGAGCTCTCGACCATGGTTAGGCGCATTCCTTCAATAAGACCGGCGGAGCCTGTGCTCCGCGCTTTATGCCCCGCGTAGACTGCCTACTTGGCAGGCGCATCGACACACCATTGCCAGATATCCGGCCTGCGTCCCTGGGCTGCATGGTGAGCCTGGCAGGCAGCGCAATTAGCGCGCAGTTCACAACTGAACCGCGTGCAAGGACAAGGCAAATTGTAAGCCGTTAAAAAATCGGCAAAAAGCATGGTTTCAACTCCGTCTCGCTTGAGCTCCGGCAAGGAACTCGTCGGCCCGTAAACCATATCGGTCAACAACAGCACACGACACCCGCAATCGAGAAGGCCGCGAACGGCGGAATAGGTGCAGCGCTCGAAAGCGTTGCCAAACACGACCCACCGCTTAACATTCAGGCTCCGGAAGAAAAGGGCAGCATTGGCGTTGTGCAAGAACATGTCCCAGTATTTCTCCCGATCGTTTAGCTTGGGGATGCCGCTCGTTTTTTTTTCGATGTAAAACATGGAATACTGATGTAAACAGTTTCGCCATGCGTGATTGTTGGGTTCCAGCGGAATCGACAACACGCCGGGCACTTGCAATGGCTTGGGCATGCATCCAGAACAGCAGGTTGTGAAGACAAATGGATGGCTGTGACGGTGGGCCAGGGTATGGATCTGCCGCAAGGAATCAGTGAGCAAGGCGACCCGTTCGCGGAGCGCCAGACCGGGGAAGGCAGATAGCCGCGGGGAGCCCCTCGGGGCGCACTCCAGGCAATCGGCATCGAAAAAACCCAAAGAACGGGAGTGGACATGGCGGCGGAGTGCCAAGGCGGTTGAGGTGTTTTTTAGATCACTGGCCTTATTAGTGCGCATGCTGTTTTGATTTCCAATCTGCCGAGAATACTCCGGAGTATTTGACGGGCATGTATTTCTCGAAAAATTCTGCCATATCCTTTTCCGGGTCGAGATCGGCGAATTCCTTAGGATACAGAAACTTGGCCATGGCTTCGACGCCGGCAAAGTTGTAAGGGTGGATGAAATAATTAAAATGCAGCGCGTGCAACCGTCCGTCCTTTATGGCCGACAAATCCGGCCAGCCAGCCCTCTTGGTGTACAAGCCCAAATGCGCGCTGGCGTCTTCCCGAGTCGCCGAAAAACCCAGCCGCATAATATTCCCGTCCTGTTTCCAGCTTGCCCCGCCAATGACGATCACGTCCGGGTTGGACACTAAGACCTGCTCCGGGTTCAATTGTCCCCTCTGACCATTGGCGCCGATGTTGTCGGCGCCGAGCTTGTGCCATAGGTATCCCCATCCATTATTGGTGCCGCCGCGAGTCACTCCGATTTCGCTTGGACTAACATTTCCGCATTCGAAATACAACTTGGGTTTCGGTTCTCCCACCGCCTGCAAGCGGGCGATCCGTTCCAGGACGGCGTCGGTCCTGGCGTTCGTGTAATCGGTCATTTCGTTGACGCGTTCTTCCTGGCCAAGCATTTTACCGAGCATGCGCATGCTGGCCTGTGTTCCGTGCAGAGGATCCGTGTCATTATCCATGAAAACCAGGGGCAGACCGGCTTCGATGATTTTTTGCAGACCGGAATGGTCGTTGCGGTCATAAAAGTACTTTTCCGCGATAACGATGTCGGGAGCCAGCTTCAAGATATGTTCCAGACTGAGCGTGCCGTTGTAGATGCTTCCCACATTGGCGATACGATCCAAGTTCGTAAACACTTCAGAGAATTTCCTGTAACCATCGCTGTCGCATTGCGCAAAATCGATGCCAACGCCAATCAGTTTAGCGTCAAGCTCGTCGCCCAGGATGGCGGCCAGCTTGTAAATGTCCAGGGTGCGGCAGAGGACGATCCGGCGCACATTCGCCGGGAGCGTAACCCGGCGCCCGGCCATGTCCGTGTAGGTCACCGTTTTGGCTGCGGATGGCTCTGCGCCTCGGCTGCACCCCGTGCAAAAAGACAGCAGGAGCGCCAATACCAGGCTGCCGATCACCCTGCTGAATGGTACGTCACGATGTCTCAAAAGGTGTATTTGGCCGAGAACGAACATAAGCGGGGATCCCCCAGTATCAATCCCTGGCCATTGTTATAATAAGACCAGTAATATTTGTCCAGCATGTTGGAGACGTTGAGATTGAAAGCCAGTTTGGCCGTGGGTTGGTAACGGAGTCCGGCATCGAAGGTGGTTACATTCGGGATGAAAGAGGTATTGGGAAGACTCACGGGGCGTCTGCCATAATAGTTGGCCCCGCCCGTCACGGTGAACAGGCCGGGGATTCCCGGAACTTTCGGCAATGCGTACTCCAGGTACAGCCGCCCCTGCTGCTCCGGGACGTTGATCGGAATCTCCCCCTCGATTTCCGGCTTGTTGGCCTTCTCGAGTTCCGCGGACATTAACGTCCAGCCGCCCACCAAGGTCAGGTCCCGCACGATTTTGCCCGAGGCCAGTAATTCCACACCCTGGTGGATTTCACGCCCGGTCTGCTTGTACACATTGTCGCCCGGATCGACGTAGGCATTGACTTTGTCGATGCGGAACAAGGCGAGCGAAATATCCAAGGCGTCCCAGACGCTCGCCTTGGCGCCGATCTCGTATTGATCGCTGACGCTGGGATCGAGCACCTGGTCGGCGTTGGCGGCCGTGGTCGGCGCGGTTCCCCCGCTCTCGAGTCCTTGCATGTAGGAGGCATAGGTCGAAACATCCCGGACAGGTTTGAACACTAAACCTACGCTGGGGGTCAGTTTTTCTTGGGTGACCCGGGTCGCATACGGCCCCCAAGTCGTCGGCACGCCGCCTGCCTCCATCACATACTGGGCGTAGTTGGCGCCGGCAAGCAATGAAAGGTAGGAATTCAACGTGATGCAATCTCCGACGAGAAAGTTGTTCGCGTATTGTTTGTTATAGCGGTCCTGTTCGCCGGCCGAGGCGGGCTTCGGATAAGCAATCGGGACCGACACGCTGGAAGGCCCCATGACTTTGGCCACGTCCGCACCCCGATTGAATAAGAAGTCCCAGCGGGTGTAGCCCGCTGTCACCTTGTGCTCGATGAACCATGTGGGGATCTCCGCGTCTATCAGCGCATAGGCCGCATCCGTCGACTCGTCCGAGCGTGGAGTCACTGCGGAGGATTCTGTATAATTTCCGCTCATATCCGTCAGCTTCGCTTTGACATAAGTAAAATCCCGCCACATTTCACCCCGGCGATAGGCCGCGCGCAGGGTAAATATATCGTTCAGGCGCGAATCCAAGCCGACATCGAACACGCCTTTGGCCGAGCTGTTATACGTCCAGTCTTGCCCGTATTGTTTCTTCGGATTGAAGGCGCTCGGGACTTGGTAGCCAATGCCGCTGATATCGAAGTAGGCCTGCGGACCATTCATGTCCAGGCGCTGAAGGTAACAATTGGCCGTGAGATAAGTATCGCTTAGTAACTGATAACGCAGGGCGGCCGACGCCAGTCCCCGTCGCTGATCTCCATCGTCAATGTAGGTTTGCCCGTCTTCGCCATAAAGATTGAGGCGCGAGGTGAGGCGATCATCGCCTATAGGGCCGCCGAGGTCAGCCTGTCCGAACAGGATGCCTTTGTTGTAAAATCCGGCGGAGAGTGCGGCAAACGGGTCGTTCAAAGGCGGTTTGGTGACGTAATTGACGGAGCCGCCAACGGCTGAAAAACCGTAGAGAAAACCCGACAAGCCGCTGAGCACTTCGATGCGATCGATATCCTCCACGGGGGGGAGGGTCCAACTACGATCGACCATACCATCCCGCAGTTCGCTCTGATCCGAGGCGTTGAAGCCGCGTATCATCACACGCGACATGCCGCCGGCACCGCCGGCGCTGGACGACATCAGCGGGACAACGGTCGGGATGGTTTTGAGAGCATCCGTGGGATTGTGAACGTTGCGATTTTCAATCAGTTCGCCGGAAGTGACTGCGACCGAATAGGGAACGTCCTTCAGCGGTACATTGCCCAGCGGTCCCAAATCGCCGTGTTGGTAGCGATACCCGTTCGTCGCGCTGCCCTCATCTTCCCCCGTCTGGATGCGGTGTCCTTTGACCACAATTACCCCCAGATCGTAGGATTCGGAGGCCGGCTGATTCGTGGGCGAATCGGCCAGGCCCATACCCTGGCAGGCAACCGTTATTCCCAAATAAATCACTATTTTTTTCATGATCGCTTCCTTTTTTTGGCTCGTCCGCAAAATCTATGGGTTATTAATATCAGATTAGCTCGCTTTTGC
>CAZALU010000002.1:0-92167 GCA_964486075.1 uncultured Verrucomicrobiota bacterium | reverse complement strand
AGACATCGCAAAGAAAAAGGGCTCAAAGTAGCCGAGAACTCGGTACTCTCAAGTATTGGTATCATGAGCCAATTTTAATTATGGCCTTTAGACCCCCGCGACCTTGCGTCGCGGGTGAAGAGATTGGCTGGAAAAGCAAGCTTCTCCAGCCAATCTGTCGCCCCTGCCGCACAAGGCAGCAGGAGGCGCCGGCCATAATGCGAATTGCTGTTCGGCAGTAGGCAATGCTTGATCAGTTATCGCGGGCGTGCTAATATGATTAAAAATTCAGGATCTGGCATCCAGTATGAAAATATCGAATAACGCCCTGCAGGTTTTAGGAGTAACCATTGGATTGGGAGTGGCGTTGTGCGCATTGCCCTGGCGCGTTGCTGCAGCAACGGATTACTACGTTACGCCAAGCGGCGCATCTCCCTATACCGGTATCAACTGGAACCAGGCTTTCAGCAACCTGCAGTCGGCGGCTGCCCTGGCCACCAACGCTGGCGACACGATTTACCTCCGGTGGGGCGTCTATTCCAACGCCAGCCAGATTATGATCTCCAACGCAGCGAATGTGACAATCCGTGGCGGGTGCATCGGCGATGGTACCAACGATTATTCCGGCACCAATAGCACCCTGACCAAGACCGGCGGCGTGATGCGGATTATTTATGGCTGCAACTCTACCGCCGCACTGGATGGGGTGACAATCAGTGGTGGGTATTTCTCTGCCGGCACCAACAACGGGGCGGGTTTGTATTTAACCAACTGCTGGATAACGCTGACGAACTGCGTGATATGCGATAACACGAACACCTGCACGGGTCCATCATACGGGGGCGGGTTGTATGCCTCGGGCGGATCGCTAACGGTACTCGACAGCGCCTTTCTGAACAACCGAATATCCGGTAGCGCGGTCGGTTATGGGGGTGGACTGGCGGTGGTGAACTGTCCGTTGGTTGTGCGGGGGCGCGCCTGTGTGTTCAGTAATAATGCGGCGATTACGGGTGGCAGTCCATGTGGTGGGGCGATTTATTCGTTCAATGCGGACCTGTCTCTGGATTGCGTGACGCTGATCGACAACACCATGTTGAGCGGAGTGAACGGGACATCTTACGGTGCAGGGGTCTATCATGTTGGGGCCGGCATGACCGCGACCTTGACGGATTGCCTGTTTGCGACGAATGCAGCTTCGGGCTCTGGCGGTAGTGGCAAGGGTTTGGGAGGCGCGGTCTTTCTGTCCGGCGCCACGGGCGTGGTCGTGAGCTGCCTGTTTACCAATAATTACGCTGGGGGCCTGAACTATGGGCGAGGCGGAGGAATATACGCGAGCGGTCTGCAAGCCCTGCAAATGGTTTCGAATGTGTTCCAGGGCAACCGGGTGGTGGGTGCGAGCGGGAACGGGGGCGGTCTCTGGGCGAATGCCTGCAGCAACCTGGTGGCAGAGGGGTGCACGCTGGTTGGCAGCTATCTTCCGGTGGGGGCCGCTCCTGAGCTGGCCTATGTGGGCGGGGGTGGGAACGCGCGGATCCTGAACTCGACGTTGCAGAAAAACACCGCGGGCAGGGGTCTGTATTTCACCGGTGTCGGCGCCAGCCTAACCTTGACTAATTGCGTGATCACCGGCAATAACTGGGATGGACTGACTGTTGCAAGCGGCACTGGTGCTCTGTTCAACTGTCTGCTAGCGCAGAATGTCGGGGACGGCTTGGGCCTGGCGGGCGGTACAGTGACAGTCGCTAACTGCACTTTGGCCGAGAATGGAGGGTGGGGGCTGAACAGGATTGGCGGCACGGGGGTCGTGCTCAACAGTATCGTCTGGGGCAATCTTGTCGGCGGCATTACAAACAACGAGAGCGTTTTCGTCGATTATTCGTGTTTGGAAAGCGCGGTCTTCGGGGGGATGAACAACCTGAACAGCGATCCACTGTTCGTGAATGTGCCAGGCTGTTACTACCTGTCTGTGATCTGGTTGCCGGGTCAGGTGTCGAGCAGTCCGTGCATTGATGCGGGCAGCGACACGGCGGAGTTCTGGGGGCTTACGAACCGGACAACGCGGACGGACGGGACGAACGATACCGACAGGGTGGACTTGGGGTATCATTACACCAATGGGGTGGCGACCAATTTCATTCTGACGGCGACCAACTGTTATGTAGACGCTCTTGGCGGGGATGACGGCCATGACGGCGCATCATGGGAGACGGCTTGGCACTCCATCACACATGCCTTAAGCAACGTGGCGGCCAACGCGACGATCAACGTGGCGCCAGGAATTTACAGCGCTGCCAACACAAGCGAAAAATTTCCGCTGACGGTGCAGATGGTCAACCTGACGCTGACTGCCTCGAACACGAATGCGTCGCTGACGGTGCTGGATAATGCGGGCACGAGTGGGCAGCGGGTCCTGCAGGCATCGGGCAAGGGGGCACTCCTACTGCAGGGGTTGACGTTCAGGGGCGGGCGCTTCGACTTGGGTGAGAACTACGGTGCGGGGCTGAAGTTCAATGGGTGTGCGGTAGTGTTGACGAACTGCGTGGTACGAGACAACACTAACGCCAGCAAGGCAGCTGCGTACGGGGGCGGGGTGTATGCGGAGAGCGGTGCACTGACGATTCTCGACAGCGCCTTCCACAATAACCGTCTTCAGCTTTCGGGGTTTGTCGGTTATGGAGGCGGGATCGCCGCCGTGAACTGTCCGCTGGTCGTGCGGGGAAGCGCCTGCGTATTCAGCAATAATGCGGCGATTACGGACGGAGATCCATGCGGAGGGGCCATTTATGCCGCCAACGCGGACCTGGCAATGGATCACGTGACGCTGATCGACAACACCATGTTGAGCGGAGTGAACGGGACATCTTACGGTGCAGGGGTCTATCATGTTGGGGCCGGCATGACCGCGACCTTGACGGATTGCCTGTTTGCGACGAATGCAGCTTCGGGCTCTGGCGGTAGTGGCAAGGGTTTGGGAGGCGCGGTCTTTCTGTCCGGCGCCACGGGCGTGGTCGTGAGCTGCCTGTTTACCAATAATTACGCTGGGGGCCTGAACTATGGGCGAGGCGGAGGAATATACGCGAGCGGTCTGCAAGCCCTGCAAATGGTTTCGAATGTGTTCCAGGGCAACCGGGTGGTGGGTGCGAGCGGGAACGGGGGCGGTCTCTGGGCGAATGCCTGCAGCAACCTGGTGGCAGAGGGGTGCACGCTGGTTGGCAGCTATCTTCCGGTGGGGGCCGCTCCTGAGCTGGCCTATGTGGGCGGGGGTGGGAACGCGCGGATCCTGAACTCGACGTTGCAGAAAAACACCGCGGGCAGGGGTCTGTATTTCACCGGTGTCGGCGCCAGCCTAACCTTGACTAATTGCGTGATCACCGGCAATAACTGGGATGGACTGACTGTTGCAAGCGGCACTGGTGCTCTGTTCAACTGTCTGCTGATCCGAAACGGTCAGGACGGACTCAACCTGATAAGCGGCACGGCCACCGTGGCAAATTGCACAATTGCGACCAACTCGGGCTGGGGGATCACCAATACCGCAGGTGTTCTAGCTGTCAAGAACTCGATTGTCTGGCATAACTCGCTGGGCGGAATCGCGACCAATGCGATGACCGCGATCACGTATTCGGATGTGCAGGACGGGACGCCGCCCGGCGCGGGCAACATCAGCGCCGCTCCGCTGTTTGTGTCAGTTGACAATGGCGATTTCCATGTCATGAGCTTGGCCGGTTCCTGGCGCGCCGACGGAACCTGGACAAACGATTTACGCATGAGCCCGTGTATTGACGCGGGCGATCCGGTATCGCCCTACGCCCTGGAGCCCAAGCCCAACAGTAAACGCGTCAATATGGGTGCCTACGGCAACACCGTTCAGGCTTCGCGCTCCTCGCGGGGCACGCTGATCAGGATCTGGTGAGGCTCGTTATTCCGGGGATGCGGAATGACGGTGTATGCAGCAATGGAACTGGGTTATGCTATGCGGGGCGGAGGCATCATGGCTACAGCACAAAAGGCCGTAGTCGCCCCGCTTAGTCGCGGTGTTAGTTTCAGTTGCGGCGGCGAGGCCTTTGGCCGAACAGTATGATACTGCACGGCTCCCTGAGGGTACGCCCTGCTTTTCGGATTAAAGTTGGCATAGCCACATCTGCGCTCTGCGATAAGCGCACTGCCCTAGGGAAGGAAAACTCCTTCTTTCAGTTTCCTGGGCAGGTAGGTGTCCAGAACGTAGTTCAGGCCGTGCTTGGCGAAGGCCTGCTGTTCGATGCGCACTCCCATCTCGATCATCTGGTTCAGCGCGGCCTGCCATTCCTTGTGATGCCTGATGAAGGGATCGTTTTTTAACGCATCCCTGGCGCGCTTGATATCAATATCTGACAGCGGATGCGTGGCATCCTCCAGATGGAAGTCTTTAATGTCCTGCGGCGTTACGCCCAGGTAATGGGCTTGGGGCACACAGAAATATTGGTTGATGTGCGCGGCCTGGCCCGACCCGACCTTGAGCGTGCGGTAGATATTGCAATACCCGTATGGATCGCCATCGGTGAAAACCAGTACCGGCAATTTCTGGTCGTCGGCCAGGCGCCTGATGAATCGTCGACAAGCGCGGGTAGGCACGCCGCTCATGGAAATCAGGATGCAGTTGGCTGTTTCATAAAAACGGTGATGCACAAGACGCTGGAATAGCGACGCTGTCTCGATCGCCAGGATGAACTTGGCCTTGCTCTCGAATCGCAACTGTTCCACTTGGGAAGGGATGCTCCAGGCCCCGCTGCCCAGCTTTTCGCAGTTGATCCGGATTTCTTCGCGCGAACCGGGCTGGCGGTCAATGACCACCAGGGGCCCGGTCACTTCGCCGCCACGTTCCTCGGGAATATAGCCCAGTTGTTCCCGGTTGACTGCCAACATGGCTTCCATGTCGTCGAGCAGGCTGTCGCTTTCGGGCTGTTCGTCGAACCGACATTCACCCCAGCTCTTGCTGTTGTAGTACACTTCGCGTTTGCCGGCAATGTCGTTCTTGTCCAGCAGGTCTTTCTTGGTCGTCGCCAGGAGGCGCATGGACTGCGCGAAGGTCTTAACGGTGTTGTAAGAGAGAGTACGGGTGGACATTTTGTTAAGAATCTCGAAGTGGCCCTTGCGCGGATCGAACTTAACGTTGCTCAGCGAACGGATCGGAAATCGCATCCGCGGTCGGACGTTTTTCTTGATAATATCCCGATGGATGGCATCGGCCACTTCGACGATCCGGGAAGCAGCGTCCCGCCGGGAGACAAGCAGGGGCGACGTGGCATGTGCTTTTTTAGGTTTTGCTGATTTGGACATGGATCGGGTTTCCTCCGTTCAACTAAATCATTCTTCCAGATGCGTTCGTTCCAGCATACGGTGCAGCCTGCTGACGATCGCTTTTTCCCGGTGCTCGTCCAGATCCAGGATCTGGCGCAAGCCCAGCGCCAAGTGGGGCAGATACATTTCGATATAATTTTTCTTACGTTCCAGCTCCGCCTGACGCCGGTGCCGGCGGAGATACACGGAAAGGCGGCGACCGCATTCCTGGAGCGCGAAGGTCATTTCGCGGATGATCTCGGGATAGTGGGCGATGGCCTCTTTGCTTTCGCTGGTAAACGGCACCCAGACGCTGGCCATATGAACCATGACGAGCATCGGGCCGAGCGGTGAACTGCCGCGCGGCTGGCTCAGTCCGTAGTTTTTCCAGTTCATCCCCATGATGGCCTTATTGATCGCGCAGGCCCCGCCCATGTAGAGTAGGGGCACTTTGTTGGCAAAGCGCAGGACGCGCACCGGATCCTCCGCGCCGAGTTCCGAGTTTTTACCCGGCTTTGCATACGCCAGCCCGGCTTCGATCTGGAACGGATTGCCCCGGTAGACTTCGGGACTGCGCGTGACCGCGGTGAAAAAGTCGGCCTCAATTTCCTTCTTCAGCCCCGCCATGATGGCCTCCTCACCGATTGGCGAAAGGCAGTCGGTCGGCGGGCGCATCAGCTTGGTTTCATTGATAGCCTTGAATAGCGCCTCGCTCTCGCGGTGCGCAATGTGGGTGGGCCGCGCTTTCGGATCCAGTCCCGCGCGCTGGCAGATTTCCAGGACGACGCGGTCGCTGACGCGCGAGAAATCCTGGACCAGGGCCGACTTGAGTGTGCGGCACTGCGTGTCCTTCAGCATCTGCATCAACATGCCCAGTTCGATGCCGTGCGGGTGCGGTTTGATTTCAGTGGGCTGTTTGGGAATCTGCGTGCTGGCCCGGGCAAAGGTTATCCAGGGGGCTGCGTCCTCAGGAAGGGTTTCCGCCGATGTCGCGGGCTCGCTTTTGCCGACAGCGGATTTCTTTGGCGATGTATTGGTTTCCTCGTCCGGCGCCGGGGCTGAGAGGCGGATCCGGTAATGCAGCGCCAGATGCGGATTGACGATGGCGCATTGTTTGAGATATTCGTCAACCGAGAGTTTGCCGCGGATATAGGCCGCTTCCATTTCGATCGTCACGCTGGTTCCCTGCTGGGCCGTGACCGGCGGACGGTCGTTGCCGTTCATTTCTCCAGAACAAAACATGGGCAGCCAGTCGACCTCCTGATCCTTAAGAATTGTCGGCTTATTGGCGCGCGTATCGATCTGGACCTCGAGCATATGCGCCCGTTTGCTGTGCTTGATTTTGGAGCGGATGAGCGTTGAAGCGCCGGTGGTCAATTGTCCGTACATACCGGCGGCGCTGATCCCGATACCCTGCTGGCCGCGGGACATGCGCAGGCGGTGGAACTTGGAACCGTAAAGAAGCTTGGCGAAAATCTTGGGCACCTGGTTACGCATGATGCCCGGCCCGTTGTCGATGATCTCCACGCGAAAACGCTTGCTGCCGGTTTGTTGGATATCCACGCTGATTTCGGGAAGAATACCGGCCTCGTCGCAGGCGTCCAAGGAGTTGTCCACGGCCTCTTTAACGGCCGTCAGCAGGGCCTTGCGAGGATTATCAAATCCAAGCAGGTGCCGGTTTTTAAGGAAAAATTCCGAGACCGATATTTCACGCTGGAGCTTTCCCAAGCTGGCCGCAGTGGCGGACGGGTTAATGATTGGCTTGGCCATGGCTGTCTAGTTCCTGACGCGGTTCGTCCGTGCTGTTACGAGAATTACATGCCCGTCTGGCGGTTAAAAAAAACACGGTCATTATGCGTTCCCTGCCTTTTGAATCAAGTGTTATCTATTCTGGCCTGCATGGATCATCACGGTTTCATCCGGAACAAAATAGCATGGAACATCTGGATCACGGCCAGACAAGAGGGGCTATCAATAATATTTTGGGCGATGTTACGGAGCTGACTTTAGCCTTGTTGGACATCGTCCAGGGATTGATGCCAATCTTAAATCCGACTGATTAATGTGTAACTACCAGGGATGTAACGTTTTAAAATTATCATTTTTTTTGTTGCATTCGTGATGTGATTTGCTATGTTTAACGACAGCTGAGCGGAATGGGTGTTCGTGAGATGGTGGATTGTCGGTCGAGCGTTGAGTTCGGTGACGATCTGAAACCCGAATGAGTCGGGAACAGTCACTGCAGTGATCTATTGCGCTCTGCAAAAGGAAAACCATAGATGGGTACTAAACTGTATGTCGGAAACCTGTCGTTTGAAGCCACTGAAGGAGATGTTCTCGATCTTTTCTCCAAGGTGGGCAACGTCTCAAGCTGCAATCTGATCGTGGACAAGTTCACCAACAAGTCCCGCGGATTCGCTTTCGTGGAAATGAGCAGCCAGGACGAGGCCAATAAGGCCATTGCAGAATACAACGGCAAGGATTTGAAAGGACGCGCCTTGACGGTTAATGAGGCTCGGCCACGCGAAGAACGGCCACGCGGTGATTTTGGCGGCGGTGGCGGTGGTGGTGGCGGACGCGGCAAACGTGATTTCGGTCACGATCGCCGATAAACCTTCGCTTTTATTTGAAATTTAACAAAAAGGGCGTCCCTTAATCGGGGCGCCCTTTTTTTGTCCTTGTTTCCGCACGTAAAAAAACGTAAGTTTAACTCTTATATTTTGACATTGGTTGCCGGATGACCCCAGGACGATAGCAGGATGGAATGGAGCGCATGGAAAGATTGGTATGGCAGTTTTGTATTTTCAATGTGATTGCGGACAAACCATTGCCGTTGACGAAAGCGGCGTCGGGAAGCCAATAATTTGTCCCACTTGCGGGAAACAGATTGCGGTTCCCCGTCCGGAGTTCCGGATTGCCTGCGCGACATGTGGAGACGAAATCATGCTGCCGGCCAGTATGCTGGGCACAACGATTGCTTGCGCGCAATGCGGCACCCCGCTTGCAATCCCTGTATCCCCCGCCGCACATAGCGCCAAGTCTGAAATTGATTCGCCCAGCCCTGCGCCCCGTCCTCCCCAGGGCGTTGCCGGCGAGCAGGCGGCTTCCCCTTTGACTGCAGCCACATCCGCGCCGGAACTCGCTCCTGTTCCTATCCTGCAAGTGGATCTCGATAAAAAAACCAAACAGATGGTGGTTGGTTCCAACATCCTGGGTGGACTGGGTTTGCTGATTCTTGGTCCCTTGGGCGCCATTGCGAGCATTATTTTCGGGCATATTGCCAAACGCCGCATGCGCCGGTTTCCCAATCACAAATATCGTCGGTGGTGCAATGGAGGATTAATCGTCGGATATGCAGCCTTGGCGCTCTCCGTGGCCGCGTTGTCGATTGCGCCTCTGTTCACTCTCTTGGACATGGCACTTGGGTATTCCAAAGCCGCAGATTTCGATGTAGTGCGCTATGATGATGCATCCGCTGCTAGTTCTATTCTCCCGCGGCTAAGCGTTGAATGGTCAACCGTCCGGGCGCTGGCGCTATCTTTCACGCAAAAAGATCCGTACCTCCACAAGGTGCAGACCGTTCAGAAAGCACTAGCGGTCGCCGAACGATCCCTGGGCCCGGAAAATCCCCGAATTGCCAGGAACCTAAAGGACCTGGCGGATATTTACTGCGCCGGAGCACAGTACGAGCTAGCCGAGCCGCTCTACCGGCGGGCGCTGGCGATTGACGAGCAAGCCTTCGGCCCCGACCATCCCAAGGTGACCACGGATCTTAACAATCTGGCGGAGGTTTGCCTTAGCCAGGGCCATTATGATCAAGCCGAGCAGCTTTATCAACGGGCCCTGGCTATCCGCGAAAAGATGTTTGATCCCAATCATCCCGATGTGGCTGCAGGCCTGAATAACATGGGCATGTTGTACTTTACCCAAGGTCAGTATGCCCAGGCCGAACCCTTGTTCCAACGGGCTTTGGCTATCCGCGAAAAGGCGCTGGGCCCGGATCACCCCAAGGTCGTGGCAAGTCTGAATAAGCTTGGTGAACTTTACCGCATCCAGGGCAAGTATACGAATGGTGAAGAAATCTTTAAACGCGTATTGGCGATCGAAGAAAAAAACCTTGGCCCCCAGCATGCCGACCTTGCCGCAAGCTTAAACAATCTGGGTGAGCTCTACCTCACCCAGGGGCAATACACCAAGGCTGAGCCACTGTTCAAGCGCGCTCTGGCAATCAAAGCAGAAGCTTTCGGCCCCAACCATCCGGGCGTGGCCACGAGCATAAACAATCTCGCCTTGCTTTACTTCAGCCAAGGTAAATACGCCCAGGCCGAGCCGCTTTTCAAGCGCGTAATCGAAATCGACGAACGAGCGCTGGGATCCGACAACCCTGACTTGGCCACGAGTCTGAACAACCTGGCGGCGGTCTATGGCCGCCAGGGGCAGTATACCCAGGCCGCACAACTCTATCGGCAGGCGCTGGCGATCCGGGAAAAGGCGCTGGGTCCAAGCCATTCCAAGACAGGCACAATTTTAAACAACCTGGCAGTACTCTATTTTGTCCAGGATAAATACGATGAGGCTGAGCCGCTTTACCGGCACGCCCTGGAAATCAAGGAGCAGAAACTGGGGCCCCATCATCCTGATGTTGCCGTTAGCCTGAACGGTCTGGCCGAGATCAAGCGTATTCAGGGTAAATATGACGAGGCTGAACCGCTCTTCACGCGGGCGCTGGCGATCCGGGAGAAGGCGCTGGGACCCGACCATCCCGATGTGGCCGCGAGCTTGACCGGACTGGCGGATCTTTACTTCGATCAGGATCGGCGCGCTATGGCCGAGCCGCTATTCACGCGAGCGCTGGCGATCCTGGAAAAAGCCTTGGGTCCCGATCATCCTGATGTGGCTGTTTACCTGTCGAGCCTGGCCGAAATCTATCGAAAAACCTCGCGTGAAAATGAAGCCGTGGCCATGGAACAACGGGCCGCAAAAATCAGGGCGATTATTCAATAAAAAAAACAGGTTAGGATGGGGATCATCGGGGTGGCCGGACGGGACACATTGGCATCAGCCGCAAGGCCGCTCCGTGGTTATTGCAGGAGCGGATGTTGATGGCGAGCTGTTGCCGGAATTCAAAAAGTAAGACGGCGCATCGGTTCGTGTAACCGCGGATTATCACGCTTTGTTAAAACGGTATAATGGGGAGGTAGGCATGGCAAGCAGGGAGCATCAGCAGTGGCTGGCCGGTGCCGTCGCTTACGCCCGGAATAGGCCGGCTGGATTGGATATTAACTGGTTGCGGTCCATAATGAGTGCGGAAACCCGGCCTGCTGACGGCACTGTGCGAGTGCAAGCCGTCGATGCCGGAGGAGTGCCGTCCGAGTGGGTGTGGGCGCCTAATGCACATTTGGACCGGCGCATGCTGTACCTGCACGGAGGCGGATATGTCAGTGGCAACGCCGGAAATTATCGCGAGTTTACGTCAGTGCTTTCGAATATGACGGGCTGTGCGGTGTTGGCTGCCAATTATCGGGTGGGGCCGGAGGATCCTTTTCCAGCAGCCGTCCAGGATGCAAAGGCCGCCTTCTTATGGATGCACGGACAGGGCGTCGACGGAGCGCACACGGCAACCCGGACCTTTATCGCCGGCGATTCTGCCGGGGGCGGGCTGACTCTTTCCGCCATGCTGGCCTTGCGGGACGCGGGCGCACCGCTGCCCGATGCGGCAGTAACGATTTCGGCCTGGACGGACCTGGCCAACACGGGCGGTTCGGTCCGGACGCGCGCGAGCGCTGATGTTATAATGCGAGCTTCATGGCTCCCGACTTTTTCCAAGACCTATCTTGCAGACGCGGATCCGCGCCATCCGCTGGCTTCGCCGCTCTACGCCGATTTATCAGGTTTGCCGCCGGTATTGATGCAGGTAGGGGACGCCGAGGTCATACTCGACGATAGCGTGCGGGTTGCTGAAATAATCCGGGCGGCGGGGGGGCAGGTCATCCTGGAAGTCTGGCCGGAGATGCCACATGTATGGCACATTCGCGGGTTCCCTGAGTCGCAACAGGCCGTGCTGAGAATAGCGGAGTTTATCAGCTCTTTCCGATAAGGAGACCACCATGGGCACTGCCATAAAATCCAAAGTGGCTATTCTGCGCACCTCGCCGGCCACGGTGCTGGAGGACTATCACCGCTTGATGAACCTGGCCGGTTATCAGGATGTCCTGGCGCAAGATCGCGAGATAGCGCTCAAGATCAACATCAGTTGGCATTTCTTTTTCCCGGGCAGTTCCACCGTGCCCTGGCAGTTGGACGGCGTCATCCGCGCCCTGAAACGGGACGGGTATGACCCCGCCCGGATTCATGCCTGCCATAACCGCACGGTCGTGATAGATTCGCGGCTGGGCGAGCGCCAGAACAAGCAAATCAATGTCGTCACCGTCCACGGCTTGCGCAACATTCACCTCTACGAGCCGGAGATCGAATGGATTCACATCCGTGACGCCGTTGGTGACCTGGCCGACCGGTTCCTGTGCCTGAACAAGGTGTACCCGGACGGCTTTATGATTCCGCGTCGCTTCATCGGCGAGTCCATAATCCATCTGCCCACGGTCAAGACGCATGTCTTCACAACCACCACCGGCGCCATGAAAAACGCTTTCGGCGGCTTGCTTAACGAGCACCGGCACTGGACGCATCCCGTGATTCACGAGACGCTCGTTGACCTGCTGATGATCCAGAAAAAAATCCATTCCGGCGTGTTTGCCGTGATGGACGGCACTTTTGCCGGCGACGGACCCGGACCGCGCTGCATGACTCCCCATGTCAAGAACGTGCTCCTGGCCTCGGCGGACCAGGTGGCGATAGATGCCGTTGCGGCCCGGCTGATGGGGTTCGATCCGCTGCAGGATATAAAATTTATTCGCCTGGCGCACGAGCAAGGGCTGGGGTGCGGCGACCCACGCGAGATCGAAATCGTCGGGGACATGGATGCCGCGCGGGAGAACTGGCATTTTGAAGGACCGTTCCGCAAGATGACCTTCGCCAGTCGAATGCAGCACAAGATTTACTGGGGCCCCCTCAAGAAACCTATCGAGTGGTCCCTGAAATCAGTCCTGGCTCCTTGGGCGTATATTGCCAGCGTGCTTTATCACGACTTCTTCTGGTATCCCACCCACCAAGACCGCTTAAAACAGGCATTGGCCAGCGAGTGGGGCCGCTTGTTTCATAACTGGGACGCCCTGGCGATCCCGCCGGACGACCTGCGTACTCCCGGCTGGCGGGATGTGGGGCGAACAGAGGCGGAAATTTCGCCCGGTCATCAACAGGAGAGCAATCATCACTTTCTTCAGGCCATGAAGATACTGGGGGAATGCATTCGCGAGGCGCCCGAATTTTCGGCGCGCCATCGTAAAATTACGCAGGAGTCCAAGCCTGTCGTAAAAAATGGCGGTCCGTCTGGGCGTGAGGGCTGTTAAAGCATAGCCATCAATATAAAAAAATCGAGTTCAGTGCGCTTGAACTGCTCTTTTTTTAGAAATGGCCGGCATGACGCTTGGCTAGAATCCGGAAGTGGCGCCCGTAGACTGCGAGGGTCACGGCGATCGGCATCAGGCGTGGGCGGTGAAAATAGGTCCATAACAGAAGTTTCCAATAATGGAACCGTTCCCGGCCGGCAATGCCAAGATGCAGCACGGAGCGCAAGAAGGGCATCAAGTCTTTAATCTGCAGGCGGGTGGCAATCTTCGGGGGCTGGTATTCCCTTAAGAATGTCCGCACCCGCTGGTAATAAGGCTCCGATGCATATATATTGCGAAGAATGGTCTTGTATCCCTCCATCAGCCGGTCGAGATTCATGGCGGGAATAATATTCGTAGTGCAGTCGGCATTATCTCCCGTTAAATGTCCGCGAATACGGCCTTCTCGGCTGAGCCGCTCGTAGAGCTTGGTGCCCACCGGTGCCTGGAGCAATCCCACCATGGCCGTCGCTATGCCGCTGTTTTGGATGAAATCGATCTGCCGCTGGAAAATTGAAGGTTGATCGGTGTCGAATCCGACAATGAAGCCAGCCTGCACCTGGATTCCGGCGCGCTGGATGCGTTTGACGTCCGCCACCATATTGCGATGATGATTCTGTTGTTTACTGCAGGAAATCAGTCCGTTGTCATCCGGCGTTTCGATTCCGATGAAGACTTCCGTGAAACCGGCCTGTACCATCAGGCGCATCAGGTCTTCGTCGTCGGCCAGATCTATGGAAGCTTCCGTGTTGAAGGTGATGCCCTGCCGGTGTTGCTGCCATTGAATCAGGGCGGGCAGCAGTTCGTTCTTAAGCCGGCGTTTGTTGCCGATCAGATTGTCGTCCACAAAGAAAATGTTACCTCTCCAGCCGAGCTCGTATAGGCTATCCATTTCGGCGATGATCTGCGTGGCGCTTTTAGTGCGGACTTTTCTCCCGAGTAGGGCCGTTATATTGCAGAAATCGCATTGGAAGGGACAGCCGCGTGAAAACTGAATGCTCATCGAGGCATACGCTTTACGCTTGGCTAGCGCCCAGAGCGGAATCGGCGATTTCCCCATCTCCGCGAATTGCGTAGTCGCGTACACGCGTCGTGCGCAGCCGCGGGCCAGGTCCGCCAGAAAGGGCGGCAGGGTCAGCTCGGCTTCATTCAGGATGAAATGATCCACCTCTTCGAAATGGTCGTGTTCGTCGGTGAAGAGCGGGCCGCCCGCCACGATTTTCACTCCTGCTTTTTTACAGCGGGTGATAATGGCCCGGGCCTGCTGGCTTTGGACAATCATTGCACCGACAAAGGCCATGTCGGCCCAGGCCAGATCCTGATCGGTCAGCGGCGCAACATTCAGGTCCACCAGCCTTTTGGACCACCCCGTCGGCAGGAGCGCGGCGATGGTCATCAAGCCCAAGGGCGGCAAGGTGGCCTTTTTCCGGATGAATTTCAAAGCGTGTTTGAAACTCCAGAACGTGTCCGGAAATTCAGGATATATCAGTAAAACTTTCATAGTATTTTTCTCAATGGTTTTGAGTATAGCACAAGTTCAGCGTTGGCTATACATAAATTCAGACTTCTCACTGGTCCGCGTTGCAAGGGCACACGGATCGTAGATGTAAGCAAGCGTATAACAAACGCAGGTACTTAGGTGGATAGACGGTAGGCTGTTAGGCTGCATTCCTGTATCTTCACTTTCCGGGGTAGAGCGGCTTGTCCACAAGACGCTTCTTGCAATACATCGCTTGCCGCAGATGGCGAGGATAACGCTGACATCCGAGGTGCAAAATATGACAATTCACCCCTTCACGCAAATCAGCGGCACCAGACGGGCCACGGGCCGAGCCAGGTGCGCCCGCAAGGTGGCGTTCACGACTTCGTTAACATCTTTGTATGCGTCGGGCGCTTCCTCGGCTGCGCTACGCAAGGAACGGGTACGGATCAAAATCTTTTTCTGAGCCAGGTTCCGGATTACATCTTGGCCTTGCCATTGCTTCGTGGCCTGGGTCCGGCTCAGGCGCCGCCCGGCGCCGTGGCAAGCGGAGCTGAAGGAGAGCTGCTCGCTTTCCCCGGTACCCGCCAGGATGTAGGAGGCTGTGCCCATGCTGCCCCCGACGAGGACCGGCTGGCCAATTGACCGCAAGTCCGCCGGCAGCTCCGGATGCTGGGGACCGCAAGCCCGCGTGGCTCCTTTCCGATGCACGAACAACTTCTTGTTGATGCCGTTGACGACATGGTTTTCCAATGAGCAGGTGTTATGGGAGACATCGTATAGCAGGGGTAGGGTTGTATGATGAAACAGCCTTGCAAAGATATCCCGGACCAGATGCGTGATAATTTGGCGATTGGCAAGGGCACAGTTGCAGGCGGCGCGCATGGCACCCAGATAAGCCCGGCCTTCCGGGGATTGAAGTGGAGCGCAGGCCAACTCGCGGTCGGGCAGGACAATGCCGTGGGCGCGGGCGGCCCGGGCCATGGATTGGGAGTATTCCGTGGCCACTTGGTGACCTAGTCCGCGGGATCCGCAGTGAATGCTGATGACTATTTCATTTTCACGCAGACCAAAGGCGCCGGCCGCTGCATCATCCAGGATTTCGATGATGCGCTGGACTTCCAGATAATGATTGCCGGAACCGAGCGTACCCATTTCGTCATGCTGGCGCTTGCGAGCTCGCTCGGAAATATTTTCCGGGCAAGCCCCGCTGATTTCACCGCGGTGTTCAATGCGATCCAGATCCTGCTGGAGACCGTAGCCCCATTGGACGGCCCAGCGGGCGCCACCGGATAGCATGGCGTCCATGTCCTTGGCGGTCAGGCGCAGATTGCCGGTGCTCCCAATCCCGGCCGGAATTGCGCTGAAAAGAGCGTCGGCCAGCTTTTCTTGTTTGGAGATGATTTCGGCGGCGGATAGTCCGGTCAGGATGGTGCGAACTCCACAGGAGATATCGAAGCCGACGCCTCCGGCGGAGACCACGCCGCCACGGTCGGCGTCGAAGGCCGCCACGCCGCCGATGGGGAAACCGTAGCCCCAGTGGGCGTCGGGCATGGCATAGGCCGCCGTTTCAATGCCGGGCAAGGCGGCTACGCGGCTGATTTGTTCCAGGACTTTGACGTCCATCTCACGGATCAAATTTTCGGAAGCATAAAGGACAGCCGGAACTCGCATCGGGCCCGCAGGTGGCAGCAGCCATCGGCATTCGGATTCGCGTTGAAACAAGGAAACATCCATGATCTATTTGTCTATCAAGTTCGAGTAGCTTATCATGCTGGATGTAGCATGCCAAGTTGTTTAATGTTGTAGAGTAATTGACATTAATGCCACAAGATTGTTTATTACCGGAATTCGCACGCTATCAGAGTCCGACGGTTGTATCCGTTAATTCCCTCGACCATGCCAATGAAAAATAAGTCTATTACGACCGTCGATAAATTGCGGGCCATCCCGTGGTTCTATGCTTTTACCGCCGGCAATGTTGTTTTTTGCCTGCTGACCGTGTTCGGCCCGATTTTTCCCCTGTATTTGACCAGCTTCGGCCTGAGCTATGCCAAAATCGGATCCATTATTTCGTTGATCCCTTTTTGTGCCTTGTTGGCGTTGGTCTTGTCGCAATGGGCTGTCCATGCCGGTCCCAAACGCATCCTGATCATTTTTTATGGAATCAGAACAACTTTCCTGTGCTTGCTGCTGTTGTCGCCCTGGATCGCGGAGAGATTCGGCAGCGCAGGCGTCTTTTACTGGGTGATCGGAATTGTCATCATGTTTGCGGTCTGCCGCGGCATTGCCGAAGTGGGCTACTTTCCGTGGTTGCAGGAATTTGTTCCGAACAGGGTTCGAGGCAAGGTGGATGCGACCAATGCTGTTATTTCAGGGGCCATCGCGGTGATGGTCACCCTGGGCGCATCGTGGATTTTGAAACAGATTTCGGACGTGACAGGCTATTCGATCCTGATGGGGGTGGGGCTGCTGGTCGGCTTCGTGGCTTTGATTTTTATCGGATTTATACCCGGGGGCAATCCGATGCCGGTGGAGCAGATTCGCACGCCATTCTTTAAGGCAATCCTGGGTCCTTTACATGATCGCAATTACCTCTATTTTATCGGGGGGGCTTCTTTATATTGGCTGGGCATCGGCTGCTTCCCTTTTCTGCCGATTTTTTTGAAAAACCAGATTGGCCTGAGATCCGATACTATTTTAATTCTGGATGCCATTATGCGAACGGGGCTTTTGGCGTCATGTTGGTTGTGGGGCTGGAGTGTGGACCGGTTTGGCGGCAAGCCGGCGCTGATTTTCGGATTGCTGATTATCATGCTGTTTCCCCTGCTGCTGATGGTTATGCCGCGCGGAACGGGCGGCATCTTGGGATGGCTGGTGGTGGCCTACGCTGTTTTCGGGGTGGGCAACCAGGCGTTTCTCGCGGGGACCAGCCGCTATTTTTATGTCAGGGCTGTGCCGCCCGGGAATAAAAATCCATCCTATTACTCTCTGAATTATGCGTCCTTTAACTTGTTCTGGGCTAGCGGTCCGTTCCTGGCTGGTTGGTTGCTCGATTTGGGGCAATCGCTCCGGGGCGGTTTTATGGGCATCTCGATAGACGCTTTCTGGCTCCTTTTTGCTTTCAGCATGCTGCTGTTTATCGCGTCGGTTTGGTTGTTTAATCGCCTGCAAAAGGATGGGGCCGTGCGCACAGGCGAATTTATTTCCATGTTCATCCAGGGAAACCCACTGCTGGCGTTTGAGTCAGCGGTTCGCTACGGGATGGATCAGAATGAAAGCCGCCGTATTGCCATTACCGAGCGCATGGGCCGGGCCAAAAACCCGCTGAGCGCAGATGAACTGCTGGAAGCGCTTTCGGATCCGAGCTTCAATGTGCGCTATGAAGCCATTGTGTCCGTCGCCCATATGCCGCCGAACGCCCGTTTGACCGCGATGCTGATCGATATCCTGCGTCGCAAGGAGCCTGATCTGAGCGTGGCAGCGGGGTGGGCCCTGGGACGGATCGGGGATCGGAGCGCGATCCCGGCCCTGCGGGAAACGCTGATCTCAGAATATGCCCTGCTGCGGTCCCGCAGCGCGCGGTCGCTGGCAAATCTCGGCGACGATGCCAGCGTGCCATTGTTGGTGAAGGCTTTTCAGACCGAACCCCATGACGGTATCCGCGTGGCGTACGCTTCGGCCCTGGGTGTTTTCCGGGCGGTGGCCGCGCTGGATGATTTGCTGGTTCTTTTACGTCGCTTACCGGAGAATGCGCTGCGCAACGAAGTCGCTTTGGCCATCGCCAGGCTGATCGGAGGCGAGAATCATTATATCCGTCTTTGGCGGGCCACCCGTTCGGATTTCGGCACTGCGGGTGCGCAGGCGGCTTCGGCCTTACGGGATAAGACCCCCCGTCTAGACGTTACTCTACCGCCGGTTGCTTCGCTGCTGGATGATGTGGCCCAGCACCTGGCGGGACAGGCCCTCGACCTGGCCGCCTTGTCGCTGTACCGTCTGCTCGAAGATCTGGCCCGGTCGCCGTGGGAGCCTAATATTCACAAGGTGTTGCTGGAATGCGCCCTCAACTTGCATGAGTTCAAGGGCGCTCGCCCGGAATATTTTATACTGGCTTTCACGGCGCTGGATGCGGGTATGGTCAGAATGCGGCGTCGCAAAAAAGATAACTCGGCCGCAGTCTAACCGTTTGCCCATTGCCTGAAACAGTCAACAATTCGCATTTTAGCACGACTGGGTGGGATCTCTTTGTAGATGATCCTTGATCTACTAAGCCAGTCCGCCTGCTATTATGCCATCGGGTCGCAACTTGCAACCAGACTGGAATTGTTGCCCAAAACCGACCTGTCCGCCTTAGGTAACTGGCAATATGAAATTGACGGCGAGTCGATTTATGCTATGGTTCCCGAATATCTAACTCAGTAACTCAAAATTGGAGGATTGTGCGATGGCCATTAAAGTTGCAATGATCGGCGCCGGGAGCATCACTTTTACGCGAACCCTCATGCACGATATTCTTGGGGTTCCGGAATTGCAGGATACTACCTTTGCCTTTACCGATATCAATCCGCGCTCCCTAGAATTGATTTCTAAATTGGCCGAACGCGATATCAAGGCCAACAAACTCTCGGCCCGCGTCGTGGCTACGCTCAATCGCCGGAAAGCGATTACTGATGCCGATTTTGTGATCAACATCGCACGCATCGGTGGTCTGGAAGGGTTCCAGACGGATATCGATATTCCGCTGAAATACGGCGTGGATCAGTGCGTAGGCGATACGCTCTGCGCCGGTGGCATCATGTACGGTCAACGCAACATCGCGGCTATCCTGGACTTCTGCAAGGACATCCGCGAGGTGGCCAAGCCGGGCGCACTCCTTCTGAATTATGCCAACCCTAACGTTATGAACACCTGGGCTGCCAATCAGTTCGGCGGCGTCAATTGCGTCGGACTCTGCCACGGGGTGCAGGGTGGACACTGGATGATTGCCGAAGTCATCAAGCGCATGATCAACCGGGGCAAAAAACCAGGGCACAAGGGTTACGTTGAAGTCACCATGAGCGATGTCGATATCGTCTGCGCGGGCATCAATCACCAGACTTGGTATATTAAGATTCTTTACCGGGGCCAGGATTGGACCGGACGCATGGCGGAGGGATTCGAGGCGCATCCGGAATTTCGCAAGACCGAAAAAGTGCGCATCGACATCCTGAAACGCTTTGGCTATTTCTCCACCGAGTCCAACGGGCATCTCTCCGAATACGTGCCCTGGTACCGCAAGAACCCCGCCGAAATTCGCAAGTGGATCGACCTTGGGAGCTGGATCAACGGCGAAACCGGCGGCTACCTGCGGGTTTGCCTCGAAGGTCGGAACTGGCTCGTCACCGAATTCCCGAGGTTGATGCGCGAAGCCGCAGTCGATCTTGCCACACGCCAACGCAGCTTGGAACACGGCAGCCGGATCATCGAGTCGATTGTGACCGGACGTGTCTACCGTGGCCATTTCAACGTGGTTAATAACGGTATTATTACTAATTTGCCGGCGGATTGTATTGTCGAGGCGCCCGGATTTGTCAACCGGCTTGGAATCAGCATGGCTCAGGTCGGGGCTTTGCCCGCCGGCTGCGCAGCTATCTGCAGCGCCTCGGTCAATGTTCAACGCCTGTCGGTCATGGCCGCAGTGCGGGGCGATGTGCAGTTGCTCAAGCAGGCGATGCTGATGGATCCGCTGGTCGGCGCGATATGCACGCCGCCGGCGATTTCACAGATGACCGACGAAATGCTCGTGGCCCAGGCCCAATGGCTGCCGCAATATCGCAGGGCCATTCCGGCGGCGAAGCGCCGTCTGGCGTCGGAGCGCCGGATGGGCACCAGTAAAAGCAAGGGCGCGGCCCGCCTGCCGGTCAAGGGCGCCCGGCGGTGAACATCAAAAAAAGTGGAAGCGGCCTGCCTACGCCGCTTTCCAGTAACGTCGTTGTTCCCCAATGACGGAAAGCGACGAGGGCGTCGCTGCCACATAGTCAGATTGGTTTCGGTGTAAATAGCAATGACGGCGCCAAGCAGCATCTACCGCGAACGCTTTGCGCTGACCCTGGCCCACCGGCCCGTGGACCGCTGTCCCATCGACTTTGGCGGCACACCCCAGTCCACGATCGACGATCCGGGTTTGCGGGAGGGGCTGGCCCGCGCCCTGGGATTCGAGGGGCCGGCGCCGGCTGACTACGATAAGTTCGACCGGCGGATCCTGGAACAATTCGACATCGACTTCCGCCGGGCGGGCGCGTTAATAGGATTCAAGACGCCGCGGAATCGGTTTGTGTCCGACACGGAATCGGTTGATGAATACGGCATCTGTCACCGGTGTACCGCCGGGCGCTGGAGCATGGTGGAATTCCCGCTGGCCCAAGCAAGCCTGGACGATCTCGCGGCCTATGAATTTCCACGCCTGGACCAAATAATCTCCAAGCTCGATGTTTTGGCGCAACAGGCCGAGTTCCTGTTCCGGCACAGTCCTTACGTTGTCGTCGGCGAGCATCCCGTTTATGGCGTCTTGGAACTGGCCTGCTGGCTGTGCGGCTACGACCAGGTCATGCTGAAACTTGCACTGGAACCGGAGTTCATTTCTCTGCTGTTTTCGAAGATCCTCGAGTTTCAAAAAGGCCTCATCCGCGAGTACTACTCGCGCCTTGGGCCATTCCTGCACCTGACCACCAGCGGCGACGATTTCGGGACGCAGCACGGGCTATTCATGTCCCCGGCCATGTGGCGCGAGTTCGTGAAACCTTGCATGCGCGAGCGCATCGCGTTCACCGCCCAGTTTACCGACGCCGTCTACATGCACCACTCCTGCGGGGCTATCGCCCCGATTATCGCCGACCTGGCTGAAATCGACGTGCGGATTTTAAACCCGATTCAACCCCAGGCCGCCGGGATGGATCCGGCCGTTCTCAAGAAAACATTCGGCGACAAGATCACGTTCCACGGCGGGCTGGATACGCAGGAGGTGCTCCCGTCCAACGATCCGATCCGGATCGAGAAGGCGGTTGCTGATCTTCTGACAATCATAAATTCGCGGGAGACGGGCGGTTTTATTTTCGCGCCGGCGCATAATTTCCAGCGGGATGTCACGCCGGCCGCCGTAATTTGCATGTACCGGGCGGCGCTGCGCTTCTTTGAGTGGTCCGTCCCGAAGCCAAAGAAAAAAGTCCGCCCTGCCTTTGGGCGATAAGGGCATGCTAAGGAATTTCAAAAGGTAGAAGTCCGTCAGCAGACGGATCGCTTCAGAGCGGAACGAAAATCCGGCAGTTGCCGGACGCTTCTACTCGATTAAGACGTAGATTGAAGGAAAAGTTGCCCCCGTTGCGGGGCGGTATTTTTTTTCCGGCTTGGCGGAGAATATCAGATGTGCCGCCTGTCGTTCTCGTCCTTCGCTGCGTAGCCGGATTCCTGGCGCTTGAAATTGACCTTGTTTTTGCGAGCTAGGCGGCGTGGACGTCCTGGGCCGACATCCCCAGCACCTGGGCCAGCGAGATGAGGAAATGGAACATATCCACGACCTCGACCCGCGCGTTTTGCTTGTCGAATTTATGGTACTTGGCCCACCACTTCCAGGGCACACTGTCGGTCAGCTCCGCGGATACACTGAATATCGCGTTGCAGCCGCACGACGTCGCGGTCTACCTAGAGGCGTTTCACCTGTGCATGGAAATGCGAGGAGTCCGGGAGGCGGCTTCAGCGACGCGCACCTCATTTTGGAGAGGGGCCTATGATGCGAACCCGGCATTGCGCTCTGAGTTCTTTGCCCAATGCGAGACGACACGCTCAGCAACCTGAGGAGGACGGACGCGGAGAAAGAGGTGGTCCGTCTGGCGATTGCGCCGATCGGTCCCACCCATAGCCCCGTTTGGGCCCTGACTGATCTCCTGACTCTGCAGTTTACGAACGAGTTGTCGGTCATCCTGGTGGACCGGACCCAGATCGACAAGATTCGGGCCGAACAACTGATCGGTCTGGCCAATTCGGCAGGCCTGTTCTCGCGGGAAACGGTTCAAGCCGGCTAGGTGCTTGGGGCGGATGGGTTCCGGCAGTTTACCCGTCCGTAATCCTGAAAGACGGGAAAAGTGATTGCCGGAAGGTGGAAGGTTCAATCAATGATGTCGGCGGCCCTATCCGGGCGTTGGCGCGGTCGGTCGCTGAAACGGCCAAGGCCGGCGCTGAAACGATCCCTCGCCCCAGGTTGGTCGAGATCAGCACCCTCGATGGCAGGGGATATCGAGATGCGGCTTTGGTATTAATGCCTAGGGTTCTCTCGGAGGGGAGTGAACGCAAGCGCTACCTCTACCGTTTGGGTTGGGATATTGTCAACAAGTCCAAACAGGGTTCCTGCTTTCCGTGCTTAGCTATTTATATGCCGAGGAGGATGAGGATGGAGTATTTTCCGATTATAACCGCAGGTTCACCACGACCCGATTGCTGCAAGGCGCATTGGTAAGACTGCGAGATATTCCTTCACCCACGGAAGTTTCTGAATATGAATTAAGACTGGCAGTGGACTTCCATGATTGGCGGGACCACGTCGGCTGTCTGGAGCATCAACTCAATGGATATGAAGATGGATTTGACGGACTGGCGCCGGTGGAGCAGAGCGGTAAGAATGAGTGGGGGTTGTATGGCGTCGGAGGAAATGCTTGGGAAGTGTGTTTGGATGGAAAAGCGCGTGGCGCTTCGTGCAAGGAATGGGTTCAAAACGCGCTTAGGATCGATCATCGCGAGTTCGTAGCGCGCAGTGATTCCTGTGTGGGAGTGCGTTTTGACATCGGGCGAATCATGCCCAAGGAGGTCCGTTAGTTCCAGATAAACATCAGGCATGACAAACAGCCGGAGTAGTCGTATAGTTGAATCCAATAAACACCAAGAAACACAAAGAATATTTTTTGGTTGTAGGTAGATCGCACGTTGGAAATGAGGAAATATATGAAGCAGAACAACGGATTCACCCTGATCGAAATCCTGGTGGTGATCGCAATCATGGCCATCATGGGCGGGCTGGTCGGACTGGCCGTGCTCCGCCATCCGGGTGAAGCCAAGGTGACAACCGCAAAACTGCAAATCAAGAATTTCAAGCAGGCCCTGAAACTTTATCGCATGGAACAGAGTGTCTATCCTACCCAGGAACAGGGCCTGGAGGCGCTGTGTGTGAAACCGACCAGCCCGCCGGTGCCAGAACATTACCCGGAAGATGGTTACCTGGACACCCGTAAGCCCCCTCTGGATCCCTGGAATCACGATTATATTTATCTCGTCCCGGGCCGCCAGAATGAGACGTATGAGGTCATTTCCTACGGCGCCGACGGCGAGGAAGGCGGCATCAAGGAAGCCGCGGATATTTCCAGTTCGGATTTGTAATGAACGGCGGATTCACACTGATTGAAGCCTTGGTGGCCCTGGTTGTTCTGGTTATCGTGGTCGGCGTGGTGCTGGAAACCCAGATGACCACCCTCAACGTGGAGCAGGCTGCCCGCGCCTTCGCCGATGTGCGCCTGGAAGCCGACCGGGTTTACACCGAGGTCCGGCTCGGCATGACTCCGGAGAATATCCTGGCGGCGACAACTCCGCTGTCCACGGTCACCGTAGCCATGAGCAGCCTGGCCGAATCCGAAGATGCAGTCGACTGTACCCGCTGGGACATTGTCTCGCAGGTCCGTCCCTCTTTAAGTCTCACCCTGATCACGCGCTCGTTCGAATGATGGCTATGGCTTTTACACGCAAGATGCTGATGGATTGGGGCGGACCCGACGTATTCCGTGCCGGTCTGGCCATGTTCGAGAAGGGCTTGGTTCTGGACGCGACCTTCGAGCCACCTTTGATCAAGGGCATAATCAAGAACGGCACCAGCCGGCTGAACTGCCGTTTCCTGTTGCGGCCGAACGGGAGCGCCGAGAACCAGTGCCCTTGTTACGCCTGCCAGGAGCGCTCCCTGACCTGCATCCACATGATTGCCGTCGGCTTGGAACTCCTGCGCCGGGAGAACGATCCAGAACGCGTGGCCAAACGCAACATGGAACTGAACCGCGCCAAACGCCTGGCTCAAATCGATGAATCGGCTTACCTGAAGCGCGTTCCTCCAGGAACACAGGGATCGCTATCCGCCGGACTGTGCCTGACCCTCGCTAAAGATTGGATGGCTGGTTGCCGGACCGGCCGGGTGCCCATATATTGCGAAATAGAGTACGGCGGCAGGCGCATTGCGGCCGAGAGCGTTCCGCGGGATGTGCCGCTTGCGTTCCCCGCCCGGGACGAATCTCTCTTATTCGTTCTCGAGGACATTGCGGAAGGCCCGCTTAAAAACCGCCTGGATATGGGCCTGAGAGATTTCATCAATATCCTGCAGCTCTATGCCGGCAAGCTTCTGGGCATTGAGGGCGATCCGCAGGCCGCGACGGTGAACGCAATCAAACTGGTCTCGATTCTGAAGCTGGACATGGATCGCCGTTCCGGTGAATTGCTGCTTGAGATTCATAATGAACTGCCGGTCAGTGGAAAGACGGCGCCGCCTTTTTACTTTATCGCCGGCAAGTCGGGCTGGATATTCGGCGCTGGTCAGTTCTGGCCGCTGGAGAAACTGCTCCCTGAGCCCTTCCATGCCATCTATGCCCAGCCTGTGATCATTCCACGGCCGGCCGTGCCTCGCTTCATTCAGGCCGAACTGCCGCTGCTGGCGAACATTATGCCGGTGGCAACCGAGATCACTCCAGATCTTTTCTCTCTCGACCCGGACGAACCACGTTTGCGGGTGAAAGTCCGCGGCAGTCCGGCCTCGCTGGCCGCGACTCTGTATGCCGAGTATGGCGAAACCGCGCTGGTGGCCGGCAAGCCTGATGCGGCCGGGACCCTGGCGCTGCCCGATCCCGAGGATCTGATGCGCTACCTGACGCGCAACCCGGAGCGCGAGCAGCAGGCCCTGTCGCTGATTCAAGAAAGTGGATTTATCGGGGAGCGGGGCGATGCCCTGGCGCCGATCGTCGGCGAACGCCAGGTGCTCAATTTCCTGGGACGCGGTATCCGCACCTTGCGGCGCCATGGTTGGAAAGTGGAGCTTTCCGGCTCCGTTGAGCCATTCATGGATTCCATGGAATCAGCCATTCCCGTAGTGCATGTCCGTGACGATCCTGGGCACAACTGGTTTGATATCGGTTTCGTGTATGAGGACGGGCAGGGCCAGAGCCTCGCGGAAAGCGACATCCAGCGGGCACTGCTCAAGGGCGATGCCTTCGTTCATAAGGGAGGGCGGACTATTCTGCTCGATTCCGGCGCGATCGAGGCGGCCCGCGATATTTTCTCAGACTGCGCCTGCGGCGACGGCGCCAACCCCGGCACTTTCCGCCTGGCCGGCGTGCATGCTGCTTATATCAAATCCTCGCTGGACGCCCTGGAGGGGATCGATATTGAGGCGCGCCCGGAATGGATGGACAAGCTGCGCCGCCAAGAGCAGGGGGGGCTGGTCATGACGCCGGGAACACTGCCGTCGGATATGGAACAGGTCCTGCGTCCGTACCAGAAGGAGGGGGTTGCCTGGCTAAGATTTCTGGAGCAGAGCCTGTTCGGGGGCATCCTGGCCGACGACATGGGGCTGGGCAAAACGGTTCAGACCCTGGTCTGGCTGAGTCTTGCGCGACAGCATGCGCAAGCCGTGAAGAAGCCGACCTTGATTGTCTGCCCGTCGAGCCTGGTGGAGAACTGGGCGGAAGAGTCCGCGCGCTTCACTCCCAAGCTCCGCGTACTAGCGTTGAGCGGCAGCGACCGGCACGAGAAGTGGGGCGATCTGGCGTCGTCCGATCTCGTGATTACCTCCTATGCGCTCCTGCGCCGCGACATCGCACAGCTGGCGGCGGTGGAATTCGCCGCGACCGTGCTGGACGAAGCCCAGCACATCAAGAACCGTTCCACCCAGAATGCCCAAGCCGCCAAACGTCTGCGGGCCGTCCACCGGCTGGTCTTGACCGGCACCCCGATCGAGAACAGCGTAGCGGATCTGTGGTCGATCATGGACTTTCTAATGCCGGGCTACCTCGGGCCCTATGACCGTTTCCGACTCGGCTTCGAAGCTCCGATCGCGCAGGGCGGAGCGGCGGGGGAAGCCGCGCAGGCCAAACTACGCCGTAAACTACGTCCATTCCTGCTGAGGAGAATGAAAAAAAACGTAGCCAAGGATCTGCCGCCCAAGATCGAAAAGCTGGCGACCTGCGTCATGACCCGCGACCAGCAGCTTGTCTATAAGAACCTGCTGCAAGCTTCGCAGCGCAAAATCAGCGATCTCGTGGCTCGCCAGGGTTTCCAGCGGTCGCGTATGGAAATACTGACCACGCTCCTGCGCCTACGGCAGACCTGCTGTCATCTCGAACTGCTCAAGCTGAAGGACCTGGACAGCCGCTACCCGTCCGGTAAGCTGGATTTATTCTTCGAACTGCTCGACCAAGCGCTGGACGGCGGGCACCGGGTTCTGGTGTTCAGCCAATTCACCTCCATGTTGGCCATTCTCAAGCGCGAGCTCGAAAAACGCGCGCTGACCTACTGCTACCTGGACGGTGCCACCCGGGACCGTATGGGCGTTGTGCGGGAGTTCAACACCAACCGCGCGATCCCTGTTTTCCTGATCAGTCTCAAGGCTGGCGGAACTGGCCTGAATCTTACCGGGGCCGACATGGTCATCCACTTCGACCCCTGGTGGAATCCGGCCGTAGAGGCCCAAGCCACCGACCGCGCCCACCGGATAGGCCAGCATCGCACCGTGTATAGCATCAAGCTCATCACCCGGGACACAGTCGAGGAGAAAGTGCTGGCAATGCAGCGCCGCAAGCAAAGCGTCATCGACGCGACTCTTGCCGACGACGAGCAGGTCATGCAGAAACTGACTTGGGATGACGTGAAGGAACTGTTAAGCATCTGATGTTCCTACCAAGCCAGGAAAAAAAAAACCCCCCCCCCCCCCCCCCCGCGGGACACACCTTGATGCTCAAGAACGGAAAGCGATGGGGGCGCCGCTTCTAGCTCGATTTTCACCGAAGGCGGATCCGTCGCTGGCGGAAAGTGGAAATTAAAGGACGGCAGGCGGTGATCGCCCGGCTAGTGGCAGTCAATCCCGGGGTTCTCACACGACCAAGCTCCGCAACGGGTTGGCCATATTGCCGATCAGTGAGACCCCCATTTGACACTTCTGGCGCGCAGGGCTACGACTACCCGGCATGAGTCAGGCTGAAAAAATAAAATCAACGTTCATCCCATTCGAGAATCGGAGCTGTCAGTATTGTATTAAACGCCGTATGACCGTGACACTGATCCTTGCTACTTGGGTGTGGGCGGCGGCGTTGTCATGACCACAGGCTTATTGAGGGGCGGGGCACCCATTGGAGCCCGATAGAAGGCCAGGATCAGACTACCAAGTCCCGCGGATGTCACTAGGAACCAGACTAGCAGGCCGAATAGCCCGCTACTGACACCGGTATAGATGAATAACAGGCCGATAAGCAGAGGCAGCAAGTGCTGAGTGTAGGAACGTGGATTGGACCGACGCAGGAGCCAGAGCCCCAGGCTGATTGCCACCGTGATTTTGCTCAAATAGACCAGCACCGCCAGGCCGGCTGCGCACAGCAGTCCCAGGGGAATGCCGATAAAGGACATCAGGGCGACGCCCAGCGCAAGCGGAGCAATACATAAGAGCAGTCCGCCGATGGCCATGCAGCGCCATAAAGAATAGCGCAGGTTCTGAAGCGCGCGAGTTGTAGCGAACGGAAAAACCGCCATGAAGACCATGGCTGCCACCAGGGCGCCCAGCAATAACCATCCTTGGTAAACCAGCGTTGCCATGGAAAACCCCGTATCTTTTTCGGGGATTGGCTTGCGGATTATCTTCCCGTGAACGATAACCCGGCTGTCAGGCACGAATTCACGGGGACAACGATATGTCAAATTACCCATGATTTCGGTTCCGGGCAAGGCCACCAAATCCTGGGCCGTGATTTCGACATCCTGCCCGATGGTGCCGGCCAAGGTTACATTTTGACCTATCAGCGAGAGATTGCCTTCGACCCAACCCTCGATAATCAAATCTTGTCCCATCAACAAAGCATCGGCAGCGATATCGGCGGAGCGGCTTAAATGAACCGTGTTCCCTATAAAAACGGAAGAATTGGCAATAGATCCGTTCAACACGATAGACTGGCCCGCGAAGCGGGCATGATCCCTGATTTCGCCGGTCAACATTATGCGTTTCCCCATGGCCCAGACATCGTTATGAAACGTTCCGGACAGCATAACCGAACCGTCCTCGGGGTTATCACTACCCATTGAAGCCGGGGTGGCCATCAAGAAGACATCCTCACATGCATCTCCGGCCAAGACAATGTTGTTAGCCATCAGCGCCATCTCGGAGGACAGGTTTTCCCGCGAAGCAAGGTCGAAAGTGTTGGTCTGGACAAAGGTTATAGCCCAGGTGGGGGCGGCGTTCAGTGTCAGCAAGAGTAAAGCTAATAAACCATTCCATTTGTAGTACATAAAAAAAGTCCTTAAATCAATAAATTAGGCCCCGATCGCGCGTGGCGCGATCAGGACAATTCTTCCTGTAGCCAACATCGACCCGCCTACAACGCTTTGCGTAGCAATGCGGGCAGGTGATGTCGGTCTTCATCCCCCCAAGACCGCGACCAGTCCCGACCTCTCGGAGAGTCGGGACGGTTGCAAAACATTGTCCGCCGGCTTGCCCGCCATAGTCATAGCGACGGTGGAAGGCGGATCCGCATCAGGCGTAAAATTCCTTAGTAATTAATTATCCGTTGGAGTCTCGGCAATCGCTGGTCCGGATTAGATCGGAAAACTCCTATGCCTCGAACCAACCTGTTGCTATTCTGGTTATTTGGCTGGGGATGTCAACTATCATTGGCAGTGGACGCTTTACCAGGTTCATGTTAGAGTGCTTCCGCATTTTTGCGTTATTACTTTGCAAGCACATTTCCGATCCTGATGGAGGAGCCAATGACTGCTGCCGCATCTGAAGCCGTAAAAAAGATCGATGTCGCCTATATAGCCCGCCTGGCACAATTGGAGCTGACGGACGCAGAGCTCCTGGCCTTTCAAGGGCAATTGGAGCATATTGTCGAATATATCCGGGATATCCGGCAGATTGAAGTGGCCGGCATAGCCCCCATGGCGCATGCTGTACGTATTCAGAACGTCTTTCGGAATGACGAACCGCGAGCTGGATTGGATCGCGAGACGATGCTGGCCAATGCGCCGGCCCAGGATGGAGAACAATTCCTGGTGCCCAAGATTGTTTAAGCATATATGGGCATGCCAAATCCCAAATTCCAAGGGAACACAGATCAGTGAATAAAAATAATGTGAATCAATTTACACTCCATCAGGCCGGCGATGCGCTGAATGAGGGCGAGTGCTCTTCCCGCGAACTTGTCGCCGACCTGATCCGTGTGATCCGGGCGCGGGATACCAGTATCGAAGCCTACCTGCATCTCGACGAGGAAGAAGCGCTGCGCATGGCTGATGCCACAGATGAGCGCCGCCGGCATGGCGAAAAAGGACAGCTGCTGGGGGTACCGATTGCGATAAAAGATGCGATCAATGTCGCCGGCCAACCTTGTTCCTGCGGTTCCCGTATCCTGGCCAATTACCGCGCGCCTTATGACGCCACCGCCATTGCCCGCCTGCGCGCCGCTGGCGCTGTTTTGCTGGGCCGCACCAACATGGACGAGTTTGCGATGGGATCCAGCACGGAAAATTCAGCTTTCCATATCACCCGTAATCCCTGGAACCTGGAGTGTGTGCCGGGCGGCTCCAGCGGCGGTTCGGCGGCGGCGGTCGCCGCCGATGAAGCCATCGCGGCCCTGGGTTCGGATAGCGGCGGATCTGTCCGGCAACCGGCTGCGTTTTGCGGCTGTGTCGGACTCAAGCCTTCGTACGGCCGGGTATCGCGTTACGGCCTGACAGCTTTTGCGTCCTCGCTGGACCAGATTGGACCGATCACCAAGGATGTGCGCGATGCGGCGCTCCTGCTGGGAGCGATCGCGGGCCATGACCCCATGGATTCCACATCCCTGCCAATGCCAGTACCCAATTATGAATCATCTCTCCAGCGGGATTTACAGGGAATCACCGCCGGACTGCCCCGTGAATATTTTATCGAGGGCATGGATCCCGCGGTCGAACAGACGATCCAGGAAGCGATCCGCCACTGCGAAAGGCTGGGCATTAAAGTTGTGGATGTCTCACTGCCGATGACGCCACACGCCGTGGCCGTGTATTATATTGTTGCCTGCGCGGAAGCTTCGGCCAACATGGCCCGTTTCGACGGGGTGCGTTACGGATTGCGGGCGCCCAACGTCTCCGATCCCCAGGAGATGTACCGGAAAACACGGGCTAGCGGATTCGGGGCCGAGGTTAAGCGCCGGATAATCCTGGGCACCTATGTATTAAGCAGTGGCTACTATGACGCCTATTATCTGCGTGCCCAGCAAGCGCGCACATTGATCCGAGTGGATTTTGAGCGTGCTTTTCAGGCTTGCGATGTCCTGCTGGCGCCGGTGACGCCCAGCGCCGCCTACCGGCTGGACGCAATAATCGCCGACCCCCTGCGGATGTACCAGGGAGATCTTTTCACCATTCCCGCCAGCTTGGCGGGCGCGTGCGCTATTTCGGTTCCCTGCGGCTTCACGCCTGACCGCATGCCGGTGGGCTTGCAGGTCATTGCCCCTGCTTTTCACGAGGAACAAATTTTCCGAGTCGCCTACGCCTATGAACAGGATTCAGAATGGCAGCGGCAGAAACCGGCGCTGCCATAGCGTGAAACAGGATAAGATATAGCAGGGTGGGGGCAGATTGAATATGAATTATACAGCAACTATAGGACTGGAAGTTCACGTGCAACTGGCGACGCGAACCAAGATGTTCTGCGCCTGCCGTACGGACTTCGGGGCCTCGCCCAACACGCAGGTCTGCCCGATATGCCTGGGATACCCCGGCACCCTCCCAGTCATCAACGAAGCAGCTGTACGCCTGACCGTCCTGACCGGCCTGATGTTAGGCTGCCGGATCAACCCACTCAGCAAGTTCGACCGTAAAAACTACTTTTATCCGGATGTGCCGAAGAATTATCAGATTTCGCAATATGATCAACCCTTCTGCCTGGGGGGCATGGTCGAGATCGAAATCGGCGGAAACCACAAATCAATCCATCTCACCCGGATTCATCTGGAGGAGGATGTGGGCAAGAGCATGCACACTCAGAACATGAGCACCCTCGATTTTAACCGCGCGGGGCACCCCCTGATGGAGGTGGTCACCGAGCCGGAATTAGATTCCCCGGAAGAAGCCCTGGCTTTCCTGCAGTCCCTCAAACCGATCCTCCAGTACGGGGGCATCAGCCCGTGCAACTTGGAGGAAGGCAACCTGCGCTGCGATGTCAATTGCAGCGTCCGGCCGGAGGGCCAGGCAACCCTGGGCGTGAAAACCGAAATAAAGAACCTGAATACTTTTAAGGGTGTCTTTCAGGCACTGCAATATGAAATCGTGCGCCAAACAGACCTCCTGCGCGCCGGAAAAAAGATTGTCCAGGAAACCCGACGCTGGGTAACAGAGCAGAACATCACCGAATCCATGCGCTCCAAGGAAGAGGCCCACGATTACCGATATTTTTCCGACCCGGACCTGATGCCAGTGGCGCTGACGCCCGAACAGATCGCCAAGTGGCGGGCCACTTTACCGGAATTGCCCCGTCAGCGTTGCGCGCGCCTGGTCCAGCAGTATGGCATTCCTGAATACGATGCCCGGCTGCTGTCTGCCGACAAAGATATGGCGGATTATTTTGAAGAAACCTGCCGGCATACGCCCTACGCCAAGACCGCATCCAACTGGCTCATGACCGAGATGCTGCGCCTGCTTGCGGAGAAAAACATGACTATTCAACAGGCAGCCATCCGTCCTGAGGGTCTTGCCGCGCTGGTGCGCATGGTTGAAGAGCAGGTCTTAAACTCCAATACGGCCAAGGAAGTATTCACCGTGCTCTTTGCGCAGGGTGGGGATCCCGCAGCCTGGGTCAGGGAAAAAGGGCTGGCCCAGGTCAGCGATGCCGGCGCCCTGGAAGCCATGGTTGATAAAATTCTGGCCGAACATTCCAAATCGGCGGCGGATTTCAAAACCGGCAAGCAGGCCGCCCTGCAGTTCCTGATCGGCCAGGCCATGCGGGCCAGCAAGGGCAAAGCCAATCCCGGACGAGTCCGCGAGTTACTGAAGATCAAGTTGACCGGGAATTCAGCTTGAGACTATGATGCGATCGCATCGGACATAGGGGAAGGAATAACGCAGTGACAGGCAACGACGATTACATCATCGAGATTCTCAAGGATGTCGGCCTGATCCAGGCCGAGCAGATCGAGGCGGCCAAGCCGCTGGCCGATGCAAACAAGAGCGTTGTGGACGTGCTCGTGGACACCGGAGTGATCTCCAAGATGGAGGTCCTGAAAACCGTGGCCATGCAGCTGGGCATGGACGTGATCGTTCTTGCGGACCAGGATATCACTCCGGAGATCCTCAAACAGGTTCCCGCCGCCGTAGCCCGCCGCTACAAGGTGATGCCCGTGTTCGACAACGACAACACCCTGACCGTCGCGTTGTCCGACCCCCTGGACATCGAAACCTTGGACAGCCTGCGTTACATTCTCAAGCGCAATGTCGAGGGTATCGTGGCTTCGGACGAAGAAATCGCGATTGCCCAGGATCATTATTACGGGCGTCAGGCAAAAACGATCGAGGAACTGATCGGCAAAAACGACGTAACCGGCAAGATATCGACAAGCATAGGATCTTTGCCGGACGAAATGGAAGCCACGGATTCCGATGCGCCAATCATCAAGCTGGTCAGCCTGATTATCCTCGAGGCCCAACGCAACCGCGCCTCTGACATCCACCTTGAGCCCATGGAAAAAAGTTTTCGCATCCGCTATCGCATCGACGGTGTCCTGCGCGAGGTGGAGAACCCGCCCAAGCGCCTGCAATCCACCATCCTCAGCCGCCTGAAACTCATGGCGGGCATGAAAATTGCGGAAAAACGCCTGCCTCAAGACGGGCGCATCCAGATTAATGTGGGCGGCGAGGACCTTGACCTGCGCGTGTCTACCGTTCCCGCCAACCATGGGGAAAGCATGGTCATGCGTATCCTCAGCAAGCAAAGCCTGGTGCTGGGACTGCCCAAGCTCGGGTTCTTTGCCGACGATCAGCAGGTGTTTGAAAAGCAGGTCGGAATGCCTGACGGTATTCTGCTGATCACCGGTCCGACCGGCTCCGGCAAAACCACAACGCTTTATGCCGTGCTGAATCACCTCAACCGCCCCGATTGCAAGATCATTACGGTGGAAGACCCTGTGGAATATCAGTTATCGGGCATCAACCAGGTCCAGGTCCGCGAGGACATCGGGCTGACGTTTCCTTCAGTTTTACGTGCCATTCTGCGCCAGGCGCCCAATATAATCATGATCGGTGAAATCCGCGATTTTGACACGGCTGAGATCGCCATCAACGCTTCGTTGACCGGGCACCTGGTTTTCAGCACCTTGCACACCAATGACGCTCCCAGCTCGATCACGCGCCTGCTGGACATGGGGGTCAAGCCATTCTTGCTGGCTTCCTCCATCCGGGCGGTAGTGGCCCAACGATTGGTCAGGGTAATTTGTGAAAAATGCAGGGAGCCTTATCAACCAACAGAAGAGGAACTCCGCATGTTGGGCCCGACGGAAACGCAGTTATCCCAAGTCCAACTGTTCAAGGGCGCCGGTTGCAGTGTCTGCGCCCAAACTGGATATCTCGGACGCAAAGGCCTTTTTGAAATTTTTATTATCAACGACGATATCAAGGAGCTGATCTTTAAAAAAATAACTTCGGATGAACTGCGGCGCCGAGCGCGGGAAGTCGGGATGCGGACCCTGCGTGAAGATGGTATCCGTAAAGTTATATCGGGCATGACCACGCTCCAGGAAGTCCTGGGCATTACCATGGGGGATTGACGCATGACGGAAAGCGCAAACACGAAGGTAAGCATGAGCGATCTGCTGCAGGTCGTCGTGGACGAAGGCGCATCGGATTTACATATCAACGTGGGTTTGCCGCCCATGCTCAGGCTCCACGGCCATCTGCAATCCGTGGATCTGCCGGCACTGACCCCCGAAGATACCGACCGACTAATGAAGAGCATCACCTCTGACGCTTACCAGCAAAAGGTCCGTGAAGTCGGCGGGATAGATTTCGGATTCAGCTTCGGCAACGCGGCCCGTTTCCGTGTCAGCGTACTGAAATCCAAGGGTAATTGCGGCATGGTCCTCCGGCAGATTCCCAATAAGTTGATGACCTTGGACGAGATCGGGTTACCCTCGCAGGTGAAAGACATGCTGTTCCGTCCGCGGGGCCTGATTCTCATTACCGGTCCGACCGGCTCCGGCAAAACCAGCACCCTGGCCAGCATGATCGACCTGATCAATATAGAACGGGATTGCCATATTATCACCATCGAGGATCCCATTGAATATTACCACTCTCACAAAAAATCGATCGTCACCCAGCGCGAGATCGGGGTCGACGTGCCCGGCTTCAAAGAAGCCCTGATCCGCGCCCTGCGCCAGGATCCGGATGTGATAATGGTCGGCGAAATGCGCGATTTGCCGACGATGGAAGCAGCCATCTCCGCTGCGGAAACCGGGCACTTGGTCTTTGCCACGCTGCATACGACCGGCGCCGCGCGCACCGTGGACCGGATTGTGGATGCCTTTCCAACCACCCAGCAGGAACAGATTCGCACCCAGCTGGCATCCAGCATCGTCGCGGTCATCTCACAACTGCTGATCATCCGCAAGGACAAGCCGGGGCGGGTGGCGGCATTTGAGATTATGATCAGCACACCGTCCATTCAAGCCTTGATTCGCGACAACAAAACATTTCGCATCACGTCGGATATTCAAACCGGCGCCAAGTGGGGCATGCTCACCCTGGATGCACACCTGCTGGTGCTCTACGAAGCCGGAATAATCAATTACGAGGATCTGATCACCAAGGCCCAGGACCCCGAAGCAATTCTCAATAAACTACAGGGACGGGATTCGAAAAGACGCTAGAGGCATTTATGACGGATGAACCCATCCAGGATTCGCTGCTGCAGCTGATGATCGACAACGGGGCGCTGACCGCCGCTCAATTGGAGGATGTCCGCGAGGCACAGGACCGGACCGCCAATTCTGTCCGCAAAATCGTCATCGACACGGGCATGATGCATGAAGACGAGTTGCTGGCCTTGATTGCCAATCACCTCGGGATCACGATGATCAGCCTGAAGGACAAGGAAATCCAGCCCCAAGTGCTCCAATCCATTCCCGCCAGCGTGGCTCGCATGTATAATGTCGTACCTGTAGCCACCCGGCCCAATGCCGTCACGCTGGCCATATCCCAGCTGCCAACCCCCGAAATCGTGGATGAGATCCGCTTCGTACTGACGCGGGATATTACCTTTGTCATGGCCCGTGAAGACGAAATCAAGACCCTGATCGGCCGCGTTTACAGCAATGACGACGCCTCCATTAACGATATGCTTGCGGCTTTAGAGTCGGAGCTCGAAGAGGGCATGACCCTCAAGCTGACGGAAGGAAAAGCCGAAGATGAAACGGGTCTCGAAGAAATGGCCAACTCGGCGCCCGTGGTCCGTTTCGTGAACTTGATTCTTTACGAGGCCGTGCAGTCCAAGGCCTCCGATATCCATTTCGAGCCTTTTGAAAAGGAGTTCAAAATCCGCTACCGGGTGGACGGTGCCCTTTATGAAATGCAGCCGCCACCGCGCAGTCTGGCCCTGCCGGTTATTTCGCGCATCAAGGTCATGGCCGGGATGAACATTGCCGAGCGCCGCAAGCCCCAGGACAATCGCATCCAGATGAACCTGCTGGGCCGGCCCATCGATTTTCGTGTTTCGACATTGCCGACCCAGTTTGGGGAAAGCGTTGTGCTCCGGATCCTGGACCGATCCACCGTGTCCCTGGAACTGGATAACCTCGGCATGCCTCAGGATGTCCATGATGTTTTTCTTCAGAATATTCTAAAACCGAACGGAATCATAATTGTCACGGGCCCCACCGGCTCCGGTAAAACAACTACGCTCTATTCCGCGCTGCGCCGGATCAACGTCATGGAATCGAAATTGATCACCATCGAAGACCCGGTGGAGTATCCCATCGAGGGCCTGGTCCAGGTCCAGGTCAACGAGGATGTGGGAGTTACATTTGCCAAAATCCTGCGTCATTTTTTACGCCAGGATCCCGACATCATCATGATCGGGGAAGTCCGCGACGCGGAAACAGCTGGCATGGCCATCCAATCGTCGCTGACCGGACACCTGGTGCTGACCACCCTGCATACCAACGATGCAGCCGGGGCCATAACCCGTCTGACCGATATGAACGTGGAGCCATTTCTGATGGCCTCGTCGATTGAATGCATCCTCGCCCAGCGCCTGGTTCGCCGGATTTGCGCCAACTGCAAAACTGCTTTCACGCCCGATCAGCAGATGCTGGACCTGCTGAACATGACCGAGGAATCCATGGGGGGACGTCCTTTCTATTACGGCAAGGGTTGTCATGAGTGCCATGATACCGGCTATCGAGGACGTAAAGGCTTGTATGAAATAATGGCCATCAACGACACCCTGCGCACGATGATCAGCCAGCGGCAACCCACGCTGGATATCCGCAACAAGGCCTTGGCGGACGGCATGCGCCTGCTGCGCGATGACGGGTTGCGTAATGTTTTTGACGGGCAAACCAGCGTGGAGGAAGTCCTCCGTTACACATAGCAACCAACAAAACGAAAGGACATACAACAGCCATGGCTCAAATCACTTTTATCGGCGCGGGCAGTTTCGGGTTCACAAGGACCTTGGTCCGAGATATTCTCACGTATCCATTACTGGAGAATGCAACCCTGGTACTTATGGATATCAACCCCGAACGGCTGGGCTTTGTCCGGCAAGCGGTCGAACGTATCATCCGTGAAGGCCATTATTCCGCGCGGGTCATCGCCACCACGAATCGCCGACAGGCCCTCAAAGGCGCCGACGCCGTCATCTGCACGATTCTGGCCGGGGATGTCGATGTCTGGCAGTATGACATCACGATTCCCAAGCGCTATGGCGTGGACATGAATATCGGGGACACGCGCAGCGTGGCGGGCGTATTTCGGGCACTGCGCACCATTCCGGTCATGCTGAGCATCTGCCGCGATATGGAGGAAGTTTGCCCGAACGCGATTCTGCTGAACTATACCAACCCCATGGCCATGCTGTGCCGGGCCATGCAAAGGCAAAGCAGCATCCAGTTGACCGGGCTTTGTCACAGTGTGCAGGGTACGGCTCAGATGCTGGCGGAGTTTATCGGAGCTCCCATGAGCGAAATCAACTATGTCTGTGGCGGGATTAATCACCAGTCCTGGTATGTAAAATATTTATGGAAGAACCGCGACGCCTATCCGCTTCTTCGTAAAGCGGTCCTTGAAAATCCTAAAATCAAACGGAATGAGCTGGTCCGCAACGATATGTTCCTGCACTTGGATTATTACGTCACCGAATCCAGCGGGCACAACTCGGAATACAGCTGGTGGTACCGGAAACGGCCGGACCTGATCAAGAAATACTGCACTACGGGCTCGGATTGGAATCCGGGCAAACACGCTTATATCTTGGATTGCTATCGTCGCGCCAAGCGCACCTGGCGTAAAGAAATACGAGCCTGGCTAAAAAACCCGAAGCCCCTGGATCTGAAGCGTGGCCAGGAATATGCATCGGCCATAATTAACGCGCGGATGGGCGGAGAGGTTTTCGAGTTCAACGGCAACGTGCCGAATACCGGGCTGATCACGAACTTGCCTCCAAACGTCTGCGTGGAAGTGCCGATCTTCGCCAGCCGGCGCGGATTTAACCCGGTGCATGTCGGAGCCTTGCCGCCGCAATGCGCCGCCTTGAACAACATCAGCGTGGCCGTGGAGGAAATGGCCGTAGAAGCCGCCCTGACCGGCAACCCGCGCCTGGTGTTCCAAGCCATTGCCTACGATCCCCTGAGCGCGGCGGTGCTTTCGCTGGCGGAAATCAAGCGCATGGTCCAGACCATGTTAAACCAGAACAAGAAGTATCTGCCACAGTTCAGACATCTGAAGATTTAAATCTTTCCATCGCCGGAGTGGATGTAAAAAATCGAATATCGACAGCCTTATCCAGCGCACTGCCGAAGAGGGTGGGGGGGGGGCATGACTGACCAAAATTACTGGCTGAACTGGACAAGCAATCCACCGAACTCAACGGGCGTCTGGCGCTGGAGTGGCGTTACCCTGCCAACCCTCTGCGCCGGCCGCTCGATTTCGAGTTCAAGCAGACCTGGCACAAGCTCGAAAAAAACGGGCAAGGCCCTTAGAAAAAATCAGTGACCAAGATGATGGACGATTATCCTGAGTTGACCTTTACCATGGGCCAGGTTCCGATTATACGACGGCCAGAAAGTTAGACCCAGCTATCTTGCGCAATATCCAGTCGAGGGTCAAGGAAGGCCGCTGGGAAAATGCGGCCGGCACCTGGGTCGAGGGCGATCTCAATATGGCCGATGGTGAATCCATTGCCCGCCACATGTTGTATGCCGCCGACTGGTCAACTAAACACCTTGGCCGCAAAGCCAAGATTCTTTAGGCGCCCGACACTTACCCTGAGCCAAGGGACAATGTTACTCCATTTTGAAGGATGTTTTACCACCCACGCCGCCTTGAAACGCGACAATCGGAGGTGCGAAGCCGATCTGCTGGCCGCAGAATCGCTCTCGGCATTAGCCGGTCTGGATAGGACCGCGGCACTCCACGCTGTGTGGATTCCAGTGCTGTTCAATCAATTTCACGACATTTCGATGGCGCCGCCGTTCATGACAGTTACAGCGACGCGCACCGGCGGGCCGAGTCGTCACGGGCAACGGCCGCCCGGGTGATCAGCGCGTCCGTTGCCGTGCTGGTTAAGGCCGATCGCAAAGGGCATTACTTGACCTTGCTTAACCCGCTTGGGTTCGAGCGAACCGAGCCGATGCGCGCCGCTCTGCCACGCCATACCGTTGCCTTGCAGAACTCGGATGGACAACTCATCCCGGTCCAAAGATTGGATAAAAATTTTGTCTTCATAGCAACAAAGGTTCCGGCCTTCTCGCAAAGGACCTATCGTATCCTGTTCGAACTGCCCCAAGCGCGGGAGTTCCCGAGGATCGCCGTAACGGAAAAGGGCGATTACTTCGAGGTGGAGAGCCCGCAAGCCATCGTCAAGCTCCATACGCCGTCGGGCGCCATCGGCTCCTACTGGGACAAAACGCTCACGGCGTGAACTTGTCGCCTACGGTGCCCCGCGTCCGCTCACTCACGGGCCAAGCACACACGCCGAGCTGGCGTTAAACGTATTCCAAGTCATTGACGAGGCCCGAAGGTCCGTTCTCGGTGGACGAGATCCCGGCCAATGGCCTGGAAATGCCGACTCAGAAATGGGCGGACGTATCGGGGCAGGAATTCGGATTCACTTTATACAACGATTCGAAATATGGAACGGATGCCCTGGGTCCCCGGCTGCGCATCACGCTATTGCGAAATCCGTATGCCCCCGACCCGGAGACGGACAACGGGAAACACGTCATACGGTTCGCGTTCGAACCGCATGGAACGAAAGCATCCAACGCCAGCTTGGTGCGCAAAGGCATGGCGTTCAATCGTTCCATGGTGCCGGTTCTTACGGACGGTGCGCGGCTGAGCCAAGCGCCCCAGCTGGTAATTCGAGGGAGCGCTTCGGTTCTCTGCACAGCCATGCGCCGCGCCGAGCATTCGACCGGCATTGTGCTGCGCCTGTTCCTGCCAGAGGCCCGGTCGTGCGCGGCAATTATAGAACTAGGCCAAGGCATCAGCGCGGCCCGGGAAGTTAATTTTCTGGAAAACCCGACGGGCAACAAGGTGCAACTTGCGGGCGGCAAGATTAAGCTGACCTTCCGTCCCTTTGAGGTGAAGACCTTGCTGGTAACGTGTAAGGGGTGGAAATAAATTCCACGAGAATTGCGTGCGGATTATCGGCGGGGTGGGGGATAGGCGGCGGTCACGGTGATGGCAATGCCGCCCCGGGGATTGAAGACGCCGGTTACCTTGGCTTTGCGGGGGCGGCAGGCTTTAACTATATCGTCGAGAATTCGGTTCACCGCTTCCTCATAAAACATGCCGATATTACGGAATGAATGCAGATATAACTTGAGCGACTTGCTTTCAATGCAAAGCTGGTTCGGCGCATACTCGATGACGATAACGCCGAAATCCGGCTGGCTGGTTAGCGGACATAACGCTGTGAATTCCGGACATTCGATAGAAACGTTATAATTGCGCTGCGGATATTTATTACAAAAGGTTTCTATTCTGGCTTGGTCAGGACTGGTTGGCAACGTTCCGGTCTTCCTGCCCAGCAGTGTTAATTGCCCGCGTCTGCTGCGCAGTTTGCCCTCTTTTGTTTTACCGGCCATATTCTTTCCCTCGCAGGGCGCGCCTGTTGTTGCCGCCGTTATTCCTCCCGCATCCGGGCGTGTTAATATTAGCTTGTGAACGTTTCGCCGGATATTGTATAGTTGCTGCCATGGAAAAGCAAGCTGTACTTAAGATCATAGACAAGCTGCTCGTTGTGCAAGAGCACGACAACCAGCTTGCCCAGTGCCAGCGTGAGCTGGACAACATTCCCGCCCGCCAGAAAGAAATACAATCCGCCATTGACGATGCCCGCCAGGCCTTGGCGCAGGCCAAGGAAAACCTGAAAACCAGGCAGGCGGCCATCAAACAGTGGGAATTGGAAATAGAGACCTGCCGCCAGCAAATAATAAAATTGCGGGAACAGCAGTACCAGATCAAGTCCAACGAAGAATATCGCGCATTAAATAACGAAATCGCCCATTGCCAGGACAAAATCGACGGATTTGAAGAACGCGCCATCGAAGCCATGGAACAGGCCGATCTCGCCCAGTCAGATGTGGCATTGCAGAATTCAAAATTGGAAAAGGATGCCGCCCATATTCAGGAAGAATTGCAGAATCTGGAGACGCGGCGCAACAACCTGGAGCAGGAAATGCAAAAGATCCGCCAAGCCAGGGATGGCTTGGCTGCCGTGGTCGATCCCGCCTGGCTCGCACGCTATAATCACGTCATGGATCACAAGAAAGACAAGGCGCTGGTTTTGATTGAAAACAGCGCCTGCGGACAATGTCACATGACGCTGCCGCCCCAGGTAATTCACGACACCCGCCGGGCGGAGGAGATCATAACCTGCGATTTCTGCGGCCGTATTTTATACTGGAAACACTAGCCCTGGTTTGTTAGTATTTTTATTGGATATCGGCGGTTGCAGTGGACGGCCGCTCCGCCTCCCGGGTGGTTTTAGTCCGGGATGGGGGGGAGGAAAGTCCGGACTCCAAAGGGCAGGGTGCCCCGGCGTAATGCCGGGGGATCCCGCGGTAATGCGCGGGATACGGAAAGTGCCACAGAAAAAATACCGCCCTGCGGGCCTCTCTGCAGAGGTGAGCGGGGTAAGGGTGAAATGGCGGTGTAAGAGACCACCGCCTCGACAGCAATGTCGGGGGCAAGGCAAACCCCACCTGGAGCAAGATCAAATATGAAACTGTCACGGGCGGCCCGCCTTAACCCCGATGTAATATCGGGGGCAGTTTCGGGTTGATCGCAATAAGTCTGTTCCCGTCCTTGCGACGGCAACAGCAAGACAAATGGCCGTCGTCCAATCCGGGACGCGATTGTCCCGGCAGCGGAGCACAGAATCCGGCTTATAGCTTCGGCCGCTGGTATCCATAGCGCGCGGACCGTATAGCATAGCCATATCTTCGGTTATTTGGCCATGGCAAGATATTTCACCCATGATTGGCTGCGAGGGTTATCCTGGGCGAGTCTCATCGCCGCCTTGCTATTGGCCGGGGGCTACACCCGTTTATATGCCAGGCTGCCCACGCCATGCCCAAGAACCTCCTCCGTGCGCCCGGCCATGCCGCTCGCATGGCCGGCTTCACCACCGGGCGACGTCGGAGAGTTCGATGGTTCTGTTTTTAAAAAACGTGCTACGGAACCGTTGCTGGAGAATTTAGGTCCGCTTGCAAAGCGTTTTCGACTGGCGGGCACTTTCTTTGCGATAGGCAGCAACCAACAGGCCCGCAAAGCAATCATTGACGATCTGCAGCGCAAGCAACAGCAATTGGTATGCGAGGGCGATTTGCTGGATCAATCGGTCAAGGTTATTTCTATTTTCCCCGAGAAAATAATTGTCAGGGCAGGGGATCGGGACGAGGAATTGCGACTGAGCTTTTCAGACAAACGCCCCCTACCTGGCGGAACGAATAAAAACGCTGAAATGGCCGCTGGCGGGTCAGAAATGCTAAATCGGTTCGGCAAGCGGGTGGGCGCAACGCGATGGGTACTGAAACGCGAAAATTTGCTCGAATACTATTCAGAGCTGCTTAACAACACCGAACGCCTGGCTAAAGTTTTTGATTCCCTTAAACCAGTATACAAGGCCGATAAGATAGCGGGTTATACACTGGCGATCGAGGGCGAAGGCGACATGTTCAATGCTTTCGGATTAAAACAGAACGATGTCATCCGCACGGTCAACAAGATACCGATGATCAGTCAAACCCGAGCGGAATACTTCATTCGAGAATTTGTGAACAACCGCGTAAATGGGTTCGTACTGGACATCGAGCGCAACGGCAAACCGGAACAACTAATCTATCTGGTGCGTTAGCCCGATCTAAGCGCGCTAGCCTGACTGATTACATGGTGCGACACGGTCGCCAACGTGGTTGCCCAGCTTTGTGGCGCTAAACCCGCCAATCACGACCCCGGAGGTGTGAATTATTCACCGGTTGACAAATAATTCAGGCTAGGGGCTAATTGACGCCTAACTATTCCAAAACCTCAACAGATAGTGGCCAAGACCAGCAATAAGGCGACATAAGATATATTATGCGACGTCAGTCGCCACAGACAAAACGGGTAACGTCACTCTGTGCGCTGAATATATCGAGGAAAAATCATTCCAGGAGGCCATCCGTCTTCGTATAGAAACTTCGCCGGGACACGTCCGGATCATAGTCAATCGTCACTACGATTCGTCAGAGCGCACCTGCCACTTGCAAAGCGACGTGAAAATACGGGAAAATCGCGCTGCGCCACTTGCTGCGAACGCCGTTGCTCCCGCATTTTTACCAGGTTTTACCCCATTTCCCGATCTGGATTTCGCTGGATACGCCCGGGCCTGAAGCAAGTCGGCCAACGGACGCGGCGCGCTTTTTTTAACGGACGCCGAAGCGCCGGCGCCTCCGTTCTTGGCCGTCTGTCGGGCATTCCAGAAATGGGTCATTGGATTGAGTCCTGTAATGGCTTTTTTATCAAAGAGCCAAACGCTCCATGCGCACCAGGCTTCGATCCAGCCGGATACGCATCCCCTGCCCCGGTACAAGGCGAAGATCCCGATCACAGGGCTGAGAATCAGAATCACCACCTGCGCACAAATCCCGGACGCAGATGATCCGCCATGCCGGACGCCCATCCTCCGCGCCCCACCGCTTGTGCTCATGCTCATCCGCCATACGGTTTTCGATCAGGACCTTAGGACTGAAGTCCGGATGCGCATCACGGATTGCAGCCGCGCATGAATCCGGGCCGCCATCAATGAAAAGCAGCGCGACAGTTCCCCGGCTTAGAAGCCAGGTCGGCGCAGCGTGTTGTGCGACGCCGGATAAATGGAACTCCAGAGCGACTGGCAAAGTCGGATAAAACATTCCGGGTTCGATGTTAATGTGGACCGATTGCGGAGCAGTTGAGAGACTGTTTTCCGTCCAGTAGCGCAGGCGCACGCCTCTGTTGCGCGCGATTTCGAGCATGCCCCGCAAAGCTCGCGATTTTTCCGCGCCGGGCGGAAGCCATAGCTCCCGGATCGGCATGGCCTGCAGCAGCTCCGGCAACCCGCCGGCGCGGGAACTGTCCGCTCCGGTCAGGATCACCGCCTGCAGCCGGTCCACTCCCTGGCGGCGCAGATGGCGGATAAGTTTGCGCGCCTGGTATCGTCCGCCGGTATCAATCAGCCAATCGCCCGCGCCGGGGATGTTTATAAAACAGACTGGTTGATCTCCATAGTTCAGCAGGTCCATGGTCGCGGTCTTCCATGACCCAAGCCGGCCGGCGCCAAGCACCAGGAATAGGATGATCGGACCGGCCAGCCAGATGCGCCGTATGCCAAAAACAATTCGTTGACGCCAGGCAACCCAGGCCAAGAGAGTGCCGTACCATACCGCCAGGCTCCACAGCGGCGGGGATCTGACATAGGCGTGTCCATAGGGAACTCGCGCCATTAAATCCGTGATCCATAGCAACAGGGAAACCAGCGCCACATTGGCGAAATTAAACACTTCAGCCAAAGCCGGCAGTACCAGGCCGCAAACAATGGCAAGACAACTCGCCAGCAGCACCAGAGTCGCCACCGGGATCACAATCAAATTCGCCAGCAATGCTATGGGCGACACCAGGTTGAACCAGCGCGCAATCAAAGGGGTGGTCGCCAACCAGGCCGCCCAGGACGTGATGAAAAGAAAAATAACAACCCGGATGAATTGCCGTCCTAAACGGACAAGCCTCGGCTCCGGCTGGAGACGCAAGGGGTCAGCAGCCAAGATCGGCGTCAAGCGCTCGATCAGCGGGGGACACATGACAATCAATCCGGTCACCGCCACAAACGAGAGCAAGAAACCATAATCGAAAAGTTGAAACGGGTCCACGCCCATGATAATCAACGCCGCCAAGGCTATGGCCGAGGGAATATCCGGTTTCCGCCCGAGCAACGGTCCCAGGAAACACAAAAGGGCCATTAAACAACCGCGCACGGCGCTGGCACTCATACCAGTTGCCACCGTAAACGCCGCCAGAATGGGAGCGACGTACCAGAACCATCTTAGGCGCGAGATACGATAGGATTGCAAAAGCACGACAATGAACAACGCCAGAATTGCCACGTGCTGTCCGGAAATCGCGAAAATATGATAGGTGCCGGTCAGGCTAAAATCGCCGCGCGGTTTCTGCGGCAGTTCCCGGCGGTAGCCCAGGAGCAGGGCCTGCAACAGGCCCGTGACTTCAGGACGATGCTCAATACCCAACGCCAGGGTAGCGGCGCATTTCCGGCGCATCTGGAAACAGGCCGCAACCAGGGAGGATCCCTGGCTCGGTACAAGACATGCCGCGGCAGCCGGATCGGCCCAAAATGTATAGCGCCGCTTGATCCAGTCCAGAACCGGACGGGAGGCGTTGGTCACGGGGTAGCCGATTTTAGATATTAGATTCCCGATCTTTGATTGGGGAGTGGTGTCTGCAAATAATTCCGGCTCCGGGAAGCGGGCATTATCCGTGAGCACGCCTGCCAGCCGCCAGCGTTCGCCGTAGCGCGGATAAGCCCCGCCCGCCAGAACCGGCCAGGTAATCTGGATAGTACCCCGCGCCTTCTGCCAAGGGTTTACGCGCCGGATTGCCTCCAAACGCAAGGGGAAATCAACCAACACACGAACACCGCCCGCCAGCCGTCTTACAACCGGCTCGGCGGCGACCACGCCTTCCACTTCCACGCTCTCGCGCGGTTTTTCCAGCAAGGCCGCGAGCGCGTTCGGGAAGGGATCATCCAGTTTCAAGCCGGCTACGCACCAGGCGCCAGCGCCCACCGCAAGGTAAAGGCAGAGCGTGATCAGCCCGGGCAATAGACGGGATGGAACAGCAAAGGCAGACACACCGATTGAACCCATCGACTGGCGGCGTCGATAAAGACTAACCCCCGCCTGGCATAAAAAGGCAAAAATCAGCAAGCCGGCGGAAAGCGCGCCCGCCGCGGCCGGGGGAAGATTACCGATCATCACAGCGCCCCAGGTCCCGGCGACAAAGGCCAGGGCCAGGCCTATTAACGGCCGCCGCAAGGGCTGGGATGGACGCGCCGGTGGTATCATGCGATCAGATTTTCTGATTAAAAACGTTCGCACACAGTCGAACCCAATATCAGTTCCGCCCCGCGGAATTTATCGGCGCAGGGTAGCACGCTGGGCAAGATGCATTCGCTCCCGGCCTTCCGCCTGCCCGGCGACGGACAGGCTGGGCGCATGCTGCATCCAAACAATGGTAAAAATAGTGCCGGGCATCAGACGCTTGGTTCCAGTGCAAGAATTATACCCGTCTGCCAATCCGTTAACGCAGGCGGATGGAAACTCCCCTTGTCCAACACCGGCACCGGCATCAGCCCCTTGCCCTGCTCCCGTCGTATAAAAGTTGGTTATAGGATCGGCCCTGACCAGTGGAGCGCCAATCAGTCCGGCCAGCACCACCAACGCCAATAATTTATAAACTCCGATCGCCGTCATCCGTGCTTGTCGAGTAGCCATTTATGGTCTCCTCTATTTCCACCGAGGGCGGGTCTGCTTTCGGCATGCAGATTTGCTTTGTGTTCCCTGGTAATTTAGGTCCAGCGATCCAAATCGGAGTGCGACTCTTACTGTAGCTGACATCGGTGATGTCGGACCTCGCTTCCCCAGACCAATACCACTCCGGCAAGTGCCGGAGGGCTACAAAAGATTATCCACGGGGGAACGCATCTTCTCCGCTGCCGGCCGCTCATAGAGCGGGGCTACAACCAATACCGCTTATGGTCTTGGTGCCGTTCACAGCGCGGCGCGCTTGGATTTATTTTAGGAACAACTCGATTACGGGAACGGTTACGTCCGGTTTGCGGACCGGTAGAGTCAAGACCATGGTGCCCTTGTCCTGCGAGGATTTCTGATGCTCGGCGGGTTCGCTGGCGAGCACTTCCGAAGCGTCGTTCAACAATTGCGCATAGGCCACCTTGCCGGCCAAGCCGTCCAGGTGCAGGTGCATAAACGGCCAGGCAAAAACATGCACGTAGAGCCGGCGCTTATCCGGATTGTACGTCAAACGGCAATCCCGCGGCGTCACGAATTCCGCTGGCGCCTGGGTACAGCCGTAGATCGAGCGGCTGTGGCGTTTCATCCACTCGCCCATGCCCGCCAGCCGGTCCAGCGCCCGCCGGTCGAACTCGCCACGCCCGGTGGGTCCGACATTCAGCAGCAGATTGCCGCCCTTGCTGACCGTGTCGACCAGCATCTGGACGAGCTGATCGATGCTCTTCCAGCTGGCTTCATCCCGGTGATAGCCCCACGAGCCGGAAAACGTCTGGCAGGCCTCCCAGACCACGGGTTGACCATTCACCATCGGCCATTCACGCGGCTGATACTGTTCCGGCGTTTTGATGTCCCAGCCCTCATCGAGATCCAGCCGGTCGTCGAGAATGATGTGCGGGGCCAGCTTGCGGACCAGTTTATAGAGCTTCTCGCTCTGCCACTCGGCGCGGCCCTTGCCCACCCAATCCTTCAGGCCGGCGCGGGTCGGATAGCTGAAATCAAACCACATGATGTCGATCTTGCCGAAGCGGGTCAACAGCTCGCGGACCTGCCCGTGCAGGTATCGCACGTACATTTCCTGGCGCCGGCTGCGGTTCAGCTTGGCGCGGTCCGGGTGATTCCGCAGAGCATGCATATCGTCGATCGTGAACTCGGGGTGATGCCAGTCGATCAGGGAGTGATAGAAGCCCACACGCATATCCTGTTTTCGGAACGCATTGACCATGGGGCGCAGCAGATCGCGCCCGGCCGGGGTGTTGGGCGCCTTGTAATCGGTCAGCTTCGAATCCCACAGGCAGAAGCCCTCGTGGTGCTTGGTGGTGACCACGAAATATTCATGCCGGCCCCGGCGGCCGCCCGGGCCCAGAGCTCGGGATCATACAGATCCGGATCGAAATGCCGAAAATAGGTCGCATACTTCTCGTCCGGAATCTGTTCCACCTGCTTGATCCACTCGTGCCGCGCCGGCAGGGCATAAAGACCCCAGTGAATAAACATGCCGAACCGGTCCCTCACAAACCAGCGCGTATCGCCTGGCGTCGTTTTTGTTTTCAACATGACCTCCTAAGTTCAGATTGAATAAACGTCACTAACCTGACATACTGTATGGCAAATATTTTGAAGAATCAACCATGATCAACAATTCTGCAACATCCCAACCTCTATGCACACGCTGTGGAAATTGTTGCCGCTGGCCAGGCTTCGTCCGGATTCTGCCGGAAGAACTGGAAACCATCGCTCGTTTCCTGGATCTTACACCGGTTTCGTTCGTGGATCGCTTCACGCGTCTGCATCCTTCCCGTACCGGCCTCATCCTCACCGAGGCCGGGGACGGCGCCTGTGTGTTTCTGGAAGGGAATACGTGCCGGATTCAGCCCGTCAAGCCCCGGCAGTGCCGCGATTTTCCAACTGTTTGGAGACGTGAAGAATTAACATCCCCCTGCCAGGCCCAATTCAAACTGGACCCAGCAGCTGAACAAAGCATTAATTTTGCCATGGCTGATAAGGTGGAAGCAACGGTCCCGCCGCTGTTAGGGCCAAGCTGAAGTGAAACGGCGTCGCTTCTACGATCTTGAAATCCTATGCATGCAATCATGAAGCGACTACCTCCATGGATTCGAATCCGGCTGCAAAGCGACGGACGCCTGGCCGAAATTAATGACGTGATCGAGAGCGCCGGTCTAAACACGGTCTGCCAAAGTGCGCGCTGCCCCAACCGCCAGGAATGTTTTCAGCACGGCACGGTCACGTTTATGATTCTTGGCAACCTCTGCACGCGCCAATGCCGATTCTGCGCGGTTGAGACAGGCATTCCATCGCCTCCCGACCCCGCCGAGCCGCGCCGGGTGGCTGAACTGGCGGCTCACTTGGACATGCGGCATGTCGTCGTCACCAGCGTCACCCGGGACGATCTGCCGGACGGCGGCGCCGGCGCATTCGCCGCCACCATCAACCGGATCAAAACCCAGCCTCGCATCGGAGCTTCGCACGGAACCGGTATCACCGTAGAAGTGTTGACTCCCGATTTTCAAGGGAATGCGCAATCCGTTACCACCGTGCTTGAGGCCAGGCCAGACGTGTTCAACCATAACCTGGAAACCGTCGAACGGCTCCAGCCGAACGCCCGGCCCCAGGCCGATTACCAGCGCTCGCTCTGCGTGCTCCAGGAAGCCTCGCGGAACCACTCGCATCCCGCAATTAAATCCGGCCTGATGGTCGGCCTGGGCGAAACCGACGCCGAATTGTTCCAAGCCCTGGAGGATTTACGAGCGGCAGGGTGCGAGATCCTGACGCTCGGTCAATACCTGGCACCGTCGCGACGCCACCTCCCCGTTGACCGGTTCGTTGCGCCGGAGCGATTTGCCGAGTACAAGGAAAGGGCACTATCCATGGGCTTTACGGCCGTGGCCGCCGGTCCGCTGGTACGTTCGTCCTACAAGGCGGAGGAGTTGTTCCGGCAAGCGTAACAACGCTGGTTTTCAGGGTTCGGGGTTCAGGGTTCAGGAGTATTTGTCGAGGAGAAGAATATGAACAAGTGGCTTATTGGCCTTTTGGCCCTGATGACTTCGTCAATTCATGCGCAAGCAAGCTATAATGTTGAGATCCAGGCGGGATTCGTCGCCTTTGACAAGGCGGCGCTCGATCAACTTTCCAACGCGAACCCAAACCAAATCCCTGCCCAGACCCCCTACCCTGCCCTCTGGATTGCCAACACCGAACTGCTCACGCCTTTTCGACGGCACAAAGCTGAACCATTCCGGGACATCATCAACCATTAACCATCAGCCATCAACCATTAACCATCAACCATTAACCATTCTCCCATGACCCCCTACATATCATACCAGCTGGCGCAACTCATTAGCCGTGGTCTGCCGCGTCGTTTCGCCTACTGGGTTGGACTGCGCATAGCCGACCGTTTTTTCGCAACGGATCAAAGGGGCCGGCAGGCAGTGATGTCAAACTTCCGCCAGATCCTGGCAGCACAAGGCGTCCAGGCATCGGAAGACACTCTGCGCCAGATGGCCCGCAAGAACTTCCAGAACTTCGGCAAATACCTGGTGGACTTTTTTAAATTCTCGCGCTTCGACCTCAAGGCAGTGAACCGGCTGGTGAGCCTGGAACACTTGGATTACCTGGAGGAAGCCGAACACCTGGAACGGGGCGTAATCCTGGTTACAGCCCACCTCGGCAACTGGGAACTGGGCGGGGCTGTGCTCAGCGCGCTGGGCCGCCGCCTGTGCGCTGTTTTCTATCCCCAGCGCGCGGGCAAGGTCAACGACCTGTTCGAGAAGCACCGCACCAGGCGCGGCCTGCGCCTGATCCCCTTCGGCCAGGCCGCCCGCGGAGTGCTCAAGGCCTTGAAGAATCGGGAATACGTAGCCATGCTGGCCGACCGCGATTACACGACTCACCAGGATGAACCGCTCCTTTTTTTCGGACTTCCGGCGCGCTTGCCCAGCGGGCCCGCGCGCATCGCGGCCAAGACCGGTGCGCCAATTGTCCCGACATTCCTGGTGCGCCAGCCGGATGACACCTTCCTGCTCCGTATGCACCGGCCGATCGTGCCCTCAGGCAAAACCTCGGTGCTTGACCTTCGCCGTCAGATTCGGGATGCAATGGAAATGGAAATCGCCCGTCACCCGCTGCAATGGTTTATGTTCGACGAATTCTGGCAACCCAACAGGAACCATGAATCGATCTGACACATCAACAACAAGCGGTTGCGTGATCATGCCGGCCTACCTGGAGCAGGGCCGGATCGGGGAAGTGATCCGCAGTGTGCTCAGCATAATCCGTCCGGTGATCGTCATCGACGACGGCTCGCCGGATCAAACGGCGCAGGAAGCGGCGGCGGCGGGCGCCATTGTCCTGCGCCACGCTCACAACCTCGGCAAAGGGGTGGCCCTGTTCACAGGCTTTAAATACGCCAGGGAACATGGTTTCGATCATCTCTTAACCATGGACGCCGATGGCCAGCACGCGCCTTCTGATATTCCACGTTTTCTGGATATTTATGCCGGCAGTGGGCTCCCGGTCCTCGTTGGTAATCGCATGGGCAATCCGCGAAGTATGCCACTCATCCGGCGCTGGACTAACCGTTTCATGAGCGGATACCTCAGCCGGGAAATGAAGCAATCTGTCCCCGACACACAATGCGGGTTCCGTCTATATCGCTGCGCTGTGCTCCCATCGGAAGCACCGGTATCCTCGGGATATGCGGCCGAGTCGGAAATTCTCCTGCACCTGGCGGCACGCGGGGTCCGCATGGGCTCAGTGCCCATCACAGTCATTTACCGGGATGAAATCAGTAAGATCCGCCCGCTGCGCGACACAATCCGTTTTTTCAGGATGATCAGGAAGTTCAGGAACTTGCCAAGAGAAGAAAGCGGCGGGGGCGCCGCTTCTAGCGGCTAGCATTATTCATCTTCCCCGTCCGGGAACTCATCTTCGGGGAATGCATCATCGTCCGCAAATTCCGACGCAGCGCTCTGCTTGGGCAAAAGATCCTCAAACTTGGCGGAAGCAAGCAGGTATCCCTCCCATTCGTTGAAAACCAGGCCTTCCCGACTGCGCCGGATATAGCGGACCAGGTCGGCGCGGGCCGACTCCAACAGGGTGCGGCTGGCAGGCTGGCGCGAATCTACGCGGCCAAAAACATAGCCGTTCTTGACCGGAATAAGCTTGGTCATCTCTCCGCTGTTATGCGTCAACACCTCCTTGACCAGCGCATTGAAATATTCCAGCTCTGTATTTTCGAATCCTTCCTTGACCGAGAACGGTTCCGTGGTTTCTACTTCCAACCCGGTTCCTTGCAAACTTTGCGTAAAAGACAGACCTTGCTCCACGCCGTCAAGCGCCAGCTCGTAATAGAGTCGGGCCAACTGCTCCAATTTTTCAGTTATGGCTTGCGCTTGTGCCGCCTCGATAACAGCGCTGCGAACTTCTGCATATTCTGGTATGCGGGCATCGACCCGGTTGTCGAGCGCCAGGAGATAATAAGCGTTTGATCCCGTAAGCACGCGGCTGAAATAATCGTCCGGAGTTTGGCGCAGTTCGAAAGCCGCCTTGCTGAATTCCAAGTTGTCCTCCAGCCCGGGAATCGTCTGAGAGACGGCAAAATAGGACGATGTCGCCACGCATAAACCGCCGGCTCGGGCTGCATCCTCGAAACTCGGAGCCTTGCCCTGCCGGTCCGGGGCGAGTGCCACCTCAAAATCCGAGGCCCGGTCCCCCGCCTGGGCCAGCGCGGCCTCCCAAGCCATCTTTGACCGCAGATCATCCTCCACAACCTCGAAAGGTTTGGCGAGCAACTGGTCGTTGGAGTCACGCACGGTGAAATCCTCAATGTATTCGTCATAATAAAAACGCAGGGTTTGCTCATCCAAATTGCCTTCATCAAGAAAAAGCTCGATGGGAAAGGCGACCCATTTTACGCGCATTTTTTCCGGAATCTTAAAGGATTCCCGGTGGCCTTCGAAGTAGGCCTGGGCCTGATCCTCGCTGACTTTGACCAAGGGCGCGACATCGTCCTGCGCCAGGAAGACATAGCTGACGACAAAAGCGTCGTACAACTGGTCGAACACCTGCTCCACCTCCAACGGCGCCACCCAGGCGCCCTGGGCCAGGAGATGCTTGGTTTTATTCAAAATCAATTCCTGGCGTATATATTCCTCAAACTGCGCCTCGCTCGTCTGGAGGCTGGCGAGAAACCGGCCCACGAACATGTTGTAACGGTCCTGCTGGAATTGACCCTTATCCAAAAAATAAGGCTGTTGCTGGATCGCAGCGACCACTTCATCAGGGGTAACGGATATAGCCATGGACTGGGCCGCCCGCAACGACACCAGCCGCCGCCAAGCCATGCCACGCAACTCCTCGTTGACCCGCGCAGTGATCTTTATCGGCCTCCCGAACATGAGCGAAATGGAGAGCATAGAATTGAAGTAAGCGGATTGAAATTCCTGTTCCGGCACAATTTTTCCATCGAGTTTGCCGGTGCGATTGAGCGACGCCTCCGATTGGGACCCGCCGGTCTGGGTTGTCCACAGCACAAAGGAACATATGATGATGGCCGCAAAAATAGTCCACAGGATCTTATTTCGGATCAGTTTATTAAAATGCGTTATAAACATCATGGCTCGATACCTTTCAAGAAAGTTACGGGGCAAGAGCATAGCTGGACAGGCAAAACAGGTCAATGACGAAAATCCGAGCCCTGTCCCGCAGTCCAGCGGGCGGGCGTTACCCGCCAGCCGACAGTTCGCCCCACATTTCCTGGATCAATTCGCGCCCGATGCGGGTCCAGTGATCGAACCGCTCCGGATGTTGTTCGCAGGTGTGCGTGTCCTTGAGAACCATTTCCAGGACAGATCCACAGGCACGGGTCGCATCCAGCGTTTGCCGGATATAGGACCGGACGGCTTGAGCATTGAACTCACCGACCAGGTGCGCCGGATTCGGCTTCCAGGAAAAGATATAGCCACCTTTTAGTTTGGCCGCGCAACGGGCCACATCCGACCAAGGGGAAATAGATATCCGCCTTATGCGGGGAATGCCAAAAACGATGTCCAGTTTCCGTGTTAGATCCTCGCAACAGCCATAGCCGGTAAGTCCGAAAGGCGCCAGCAAACGTTTTTCATAGGCCAGTATGAATTCGGCGTGATGCTCCGGACTGACCTGGGCCATTTCCTGGGCTTCAGCACTGGCCCACATATCGCAAGGCCGAACACGGTCCGGATCGGCGTCTGGAAGTGGCAATTCGTCGGTATAGCCGTTGCCGCCCGAATTCTGGTAGGCGTTATTGTTGTTGAACGAGAGCAATCCCAGTTCGATATACTGCCGCAACAAGCGCCGGTGACCTTCCTCCAGGAACGCCATGGCGTCATGCAGCATGCCAGGTTCGGAATACATGTCCAGCATGACCTCTTCCAATCCCCGCAGGGCCGTGTATTCAGCCATCAAATGGTAGGACAAATGCTGAAGGCCCACGCTGCGTACAGCCAAAATATCCCCAAAAAGATCCTGCACGGACATCAGATCGCGGCGCGATTCCGCTTCGTCCAGGATGACTTCTGGGTATTTTAGTTTTTTGAGGTCGGCCGGAACGCGAATGACGGGATCGAAATGCCAAGCGCCCCGGACTGCCGGGCTCGGCACGCGGCGGGGCTCCAGCCCCCACCCCGTGTAGCGGATCCGTCGTTGAACAACCCATTCCTTTTCGATCACCGTATCGTCCTGAAAATGTTCGAAGGTATAAAGGCGTATGCGAAACGCATATTCAATTTCCCGCGCCCGGGGATCGACGCATTGCAAGCAGGTCTCCGGCAGAAGTTCCCCCCACGATCCTTCCGGAAACACCAGCATCATTGGATATGTGGAGCGCAAGCTGTTATGCGCGATCCAGCGCCGCCGCCGCACGGGCATCCTGGGGTGGTCGGCAACCTCCGCGACCCGCGTCGCCAAATCGCGCAGAATCCGTCGATCCTGACTCGAAAATGTCATAAAAAAACCCTCCCCCGTTAGCGTGTGTTTTCGTCGTACATGGCCAGAACGTTGTCGAGTGGGATGTCTTCGATCAGGTCCTGGCTTCCGCAAAGAATATAGCCTCCCTGATCGCGTGTGAGATCAAGATAGGACCGGACCTGGCCGCGGACCTCGCGCACCGTGCCGAACGGCAGGACTCCCTGCGTATCCACCCCGCCGTGGAACGCCAGCCGGTCTCCGAAGTCCCGGACCAGCCCCGGCAGATCCATGCCGGCCGCCGCCGATTGAACGGGGTCGAGGATATCCACTCCGTCCTCCATGAGCCAGGGAATGATAGCACGGATCGCGCCGCAGGAATGCTGCATGACGCGGCATCCGAAGGCGTGCGAGACATCGTAATATCGTTTTAACGGACAACGGATAAATTGCCGCCACATGGCCGGGGAAATGAAAAGACCCCGCTGGGTCCCGAAGTCGTTACCGAAAAACACGATGTCGATCATGCCGTCCGCCGCTTCCAGGAAGCGGCGGGTCGCCTCCACCTCGTAATCCACCACATGCTCGATGATCGCCTGCACCAGTTCCGGCTGCGACGCCATCCATATAAAAAAGTTTTCCTGGCCAATTATCCAGCCAATTTCATGGAAGAACGGGCTCCAGGGCGCGCCAAACGTGGCATAGGTTCCGTATGCTTTTACGCATTGTTCCCGGATTCCCGAATAATCGAGGCGGGCCGGATCCGGCCAGGCATGGCGATGCACATCCTCAACGGTGGTGTCTTCGGTAAAGGGAAAAATGATATTTGGGCGACCATCGCCGGGTGCCTTGTCGCGGTACCGGACTCCCCACATATTGCGCAGGTACCCGCCGCTGTCCGGACCAGTTTCCGGCTGATCATATCTAAACCCGATCCGGCGCATGTCCACGCCCAGGGCCTGAAGCAAGGATTCGTAATCCTTGACGCCCAAGCGGGCCATCAACCGTTCAGTCACCTCCGGGTGGGCGCCGTAATCAGCCGGGGCGCGGTCGGTGCGCCGGTGAGCAACGGCAGCTAAAACTCGTTCGCGCGGTATCATGGATCGTTGGTATATTTATAAGCCAGCGAACTTAACCTTAAATAGCAAAGCCCCCGCGGCCAGCTTCATTCATCCTCGGCATCTTTGCCGGCCAGAACGCGACAGCGGCAGATGCCGCGCTTGGAAGCTTCGATAAAGGCGCAAAACTCGCCGGCCAATCCGGACGGATATTCCTTCTTCATCCGTGCCACGGCCTGGGAAACGTTCAGGCCGGACCGGTAAAGGATCGTGAAGGCCCGCTTGATAGCCAACCGGTCCTCGGGCCCCATCCCGGCGCGCTTCAAACCGATCACGTTCAAGCCCAGCACGGTATTCGGTGCCAGTCCTTTTGTTTTACAGAAGGGCGGCACATCCTTGTTGATCGCGGTCCCTCCGGCCAGAATGGCCAACCGTCCCACCCGGGTGAACTGGTGCAGGAGGCAGTTGCCACTGATAAAGGCACCGTCCCCCACCTCGACATAGCCCGCCAGCAAGGCGCCATTGGCGATGATCACGGATGCGCCCAGCTTGACATTATGCCCCAGGTGGCTGTTGACCATGAGGAAACAGTGATCCCCCACCTCAGTGGCGGTGCCGGGCTTGGTTCCCCGGTGCATAGTTACGCCCTCCCGGATCATGCAATGCGCGCCAACCCGCAGGTAACTTTCCTCTTTCGGATCGAAGGCCGTATCCTGGGGCCAATCACCCAGGACGGCATTGGCGTGAATGGCGCAGGATTCGCCGATAGTCGTAAAGCGGCACAGGGTGACATGCGGCCCGAGGACCGTGTCCGCGCCGATGCAGACTTTATCCTCAATCACCGCATAAGGTCCGATCGTCACATTGGCCCCGATCTGCGCACCGGCGGCCACGATGGCCGTGGGATGAATGGTGGTCATGTGGATTCCTTTGACGTTATATTGCTATTGGCCCTATCGCATGCAAACTGGCTATGGTTTTAGAGCATGCGCCAGCGGCATTCAACCTAAAAACAGAAGATTCATACCTAAGCCTTGGGGATTCGCCCGTGAATGCTCTGTAATTCGGGTCTAAAGGCCATAATTAAAATGGCTGGCAAATGCTCTTTACGAATTGACACTGCCAGCCGCTCGGATACATTGTTGGCGTTCGATTGATATTCCTGACGACATAGATGTCAATATATCCCATACGCATACTGGAGGCCCCGTAAACGCAGAGCAACTTTTCCTGTAGCCGACAGATGATGTCGGCCTGCGTTGCTCAGGACCGTGACCAACGGTCGCGGCTACAGAACTGCACTTTTTTTAAAAATTGGTCCACACAAAGCGAGATGCTTAATCACCAAGGATCTTTCCAATGCCAAGCCATTTCAGCCTGCGCATGCAATTCGGTCCGCACCAGGACCCGGCGGAGATCACGGAGCAACTACTCCGGCTGGTACGCGAAGCGCCGGTGGACGAAGTCATGTTCTTCTACTTCGCCGAAGAACAGAACAACGGGCATGACACCCTCGATCGGTTGCAACAGTGGATCGATCGCTCCCGCCCCTACCGCGAGGCGTTGCGGAAGACAGGCGTGGCTGTGAGCCTGAATCCCTGGCACAGCATGCTACACTGTGATCGCGGGCGCAAACTCAAGCCGGGCCAGGACTGGCGGACCATGGTGGACCCGGTCGGGACTCGGGCCGATGCGGTGGTCTGCATCCTCGACCCGAATTGGCGCGCCTACTATTTTGAAACCCTTCGCATGTACGCCCCGGAAGGCTTCCGCGTGGTCTGGATCGACGACGACATCCGCTACCATAATCACGGAACGCTTCAATGGGGCGGATGCTTCTGCCCGCTGCATGTGGCGGAGTTCAACCAACGGGCGGGCGCCAGCGCCAGCCGGGAGGAGATCGTCCGCGCCTGCCTGGCGCCGGGCGCGCCGCACCCGTGGCGGACGATCTGGATGGACATGTGGCAGGAAACGATACTCCAGTTTCTTGACGAGTGTCGGCAGATCCTGGCGGAGGGCGGCACGCGAATGGGCCTGATGTCCAGCGCCATGGAATCCCATGCCGCCGAGGGGCGCCAGTGGGAAAAATGGTGGCAGGTTTTTGGCGGCGAACAGCCCCCGATTCATCGGCCTTCCTTCTGGGGTTATTCGGACTGGACCGGCCACCAGTTGGTGCATGGCATTGCAAGCCTCGATCAGAATCGCTCAATTCAACCCTCTGTGCTCGAAAGCGGACCGGAAATCGAAAACTTTTCCTATGGAAAATGGAACAAGTCCTTTCGCCAGACCTTCGCGCAAATGGCCGTGGCGCATATCCTCGGATCCACCAATCTCAATATCAGCCTTTACGATTTTATGGGAAACCGGCCCGACGACGAGCCGGAACGGACGGCGTTCCTGGAAAAGGTCCGGCCCAACATGGACTGGCTGGCCGACCACTTTCCCATGACCCTGAAAAGCGTCGGAGTCGGCGTCCCGTGGTCACAAGACATGGGACGCTTAATCCGCCTCGAGGAGGGGCGTTCCTGGGCTGACTTGCAATGTGCAAGCCGCGGGTGGTCGAACTGGCTGGGGACGGCAGGCATCGCCTTCTCGGCCCGACCGCAGCAGCACGTTAACTCCCTGGCCGGACCGATCGCCTGGAGTTTTGATGACGCCACGCTGAAAAAATGTCTGGCGGCGGGCTTGCTGTTGGACGGCGGCGCCGCGTCAATCCTGATCGAGCGCGGGCTCGGCAAGTGGATCGGCGCGCAATCGGCCCGGTTTGTGACTCAGAAAGAAAGGCTTTATTCGATGGAGGAGTGCCGAGACGCAAAATTTGCCTTGCGGGTCGGCGCTCAAATATCCATCAACGGGGCAAGTCACACCCGTCGGATGTTACAGGCGGAACTCATGCCCGGCGCGGCTGTAATCAGCGACTTACGCAATCCGTTACAAGAAGTCGTCGGGCACGGCGCATTCATTTTCAAGAATGAACTGGGCGGCCGCACCGCGGTCGTGCCCTGGGACGCCGGCGTGGACAGCGTGCCCATGATGGACATCCACCGCTCCACCCAGCTCAAGCGCGTCGTGGACTGGCTCGCCGATGGCGAGGGCACGGGCCGGGTGGATGGCGGCGCCTGGCTTGTCCCGCAGTTTCTCAAGGACCGCGGAACATGGCGCGGAGTGGTGTGGAACGCGGGCCCGGATGAGGTGGACACGTTCCGCATTCAACGTCCGCGCGGCATGCCGCCAATTGTCGAAGCATGGCATCTTACGCCGGCGGGGAAACGCCTGGCAGTCGTAGTGGACGCGGATGTCATCCGCTTGGGCCACCCCATGCACCAGTGGGAACTTGTGGTGCTGCTGGGATAGACATGATGCCCTCCCGCCAACGCATGCAGGCCGCGTTCGACTACGGCGACCCCGACCGCATACCGGTCGTCTATCATCCCTCGCCGGCGGGCCTGCACGTTCACGGCCGGAAGCTGCTCGACCTATTCCGGAGTTACCCGCCGGACAACCCGATTAGCTTCGATGCCATCCTGGCACCGCCGCCCGGAACCGTCAACCAAGCCGGCGAGTATCACGAGATCAGGACCGACGCATGGGGAACGGAATGGGAGCATAGGATATTCGGCGTTTGGGGTCACCCGCGTCATTACCCGCTTGCCAGTTGGAAAGATGGTGCCCACTATCGGTTCCCGCCCCACCCCGCACCCGATCCGGCCTGGATCGCCGGACAAAGCAAAAACTTCCTGGTTTTTGCGGGCGGAATTTCAATCTTCGAGCGACTCTGCGCGCTCCGGCCGATGGACGAAGTCCTGATGGACATCCAGGAACGGGATCCCGATCTCTTGGCGTTCCTGGATCGCCTGACGGATTACTGGCTGGAGGCGATTGCATCCCTGGTCGCGGCAGGGGCGGACGTCATCAGCTTCGGCGACGATTGGGGAACGCAGAGCGCGCCGATCATAGCGCCGGCCCTGTTTCGCGAGGTGTTCAAACCACGCTATGACAGACTCATGGCGCCGATCCGGCAGGCCAACCGCATTGTTTTCTTCCACTGCTGCGGGTTCCTGGGCGAGATCTTCGACGACTTGCTCGATCTCGGAATAAAAGGACTATGGCCACAAATCGGGCTGTTCGAGGCCGACCCCTCATATCTCCGCAAGTGCCAAGAGCATAAAATCGCCATTTTCATCCATCCCGACCGCCAGCGCCTGGTCCCGAGGGGCACTCCGTCTGCCATCGATGCGAAAATCCGGGAGTACGCCGAGCGCTTTCAGCGGCTGCGGGGCGGCGGAATTTTCTACATCGAGATCGAGAATGATGCGCCGTTTGAAAACGTCAAAGCCCTGATCGAATCCGTAGATCGGTACCGGTGATGCAATTGGGCCCCGTTAGTTTCTGTTCAAAACCGCTCTAAAAATTAATGCAAATTTATTTCGCCAGGACAGAGCAGCACGGGCTTAACCGCAGATGGCGCGAATGAACACGGATCGAGACTCAGGCAATCTGAATTACAAAGGCACTTAATGTCCATTGGCGGACTGCAAAAATTATTCGGCATCGGCCCGCTGGGCGCGGCAATCAGCCTGGGCGTGCTAATGGCCGCCACCTGGGCAGATCACAGGCTGGGACATGCCGCTATCATGGATAATCCGGCATTGCTCAAAATCGCCGGCGGCGCGCTGGCCAGCATGGGCCTGATGGTTTTTGCGAGAAGCATCTGGACGATGCGCAACTGGTGGGCCAAAGATGAACTCTGCACCCGAGGTCCGTTCCGCTGGTTCCGTCACCCCATGTACGCCGCCTGGATTAGCTTTATCTTTCCGGCTGCGGCGCTCTATTTCAACTCCTGGATCGTCCTGGCCGCAGCGCTCCTCCTGCATCCCGTCTGGCATCTGCTGGTCAGACGTGAAGAACAAATGATGCTCGCTAAATTTCAAGACGCCTACCGCGCCTACGCGGCAAGGACCGGAAGGTTTGCCCCTATGTGCTCACGCGATGGTATGAACAATCAGGATTAGAATCTGACAATGCTGTATAGTATAAACACGGCCAAAGAATAATACGTCAATTATTGGGTTATAGCCACGGCGCTCTGCCGCCGTGTCAGGAGACCAAATGCGCGCCCCCGACTGAGCCGCCTTCGCTAGGAAGCTACGAGGGGCCATGGCGGGGCGACTACAGGCATGATCTTGCTGTCTCCCCAATAACTGTGAAAACTTGAAAACATCGGGCGGACACGATAAAACGTGTCCCTCCATGAATAAAAGAATGCGAATATGCTAGCAAAATGGAGGGACGCGCTCCGTCGCGTCCGCTCTTTGTATTGGAAATTGTTTCACAGCTACTGAGGAATAGTCCATGCCAAAACTTATCAAATCACCAGTTGTTCTTCAGGCCACTGGCAACAAGCCCAAGCACATCGCAGAATTCATCGGGCGGGTCAGCTCCGGGACGCGGGCCGTCAGCATCGCCCGGATGAAAGGCCCGCCAGGCTGGCGCGAGCCGGGCCAGACCCCCACGTTCGACGAATATACCGTCGTCCTGCGCGGAGTTGTGCGGGTAACGACCCGAACGAAAACGATTGACGTCCGCGCCGGCCAGGCGATCATCGCGCACCGCGGAGAGTGGGTCCGCTATAGCACGCCCCACAAAGGTGGCGCCGAATACATCGCCGTCTGCCTGCCCGCGTTTTCACCCCGGGCGGCTCATAGGGATTCAAAATCATGATGACACGCCGTGAGCGATTGATGGCCACACTGCAGGGCAAACCCGTGGACCGCCCGGCGGTCTCGTTCTACGAGGTCGGCGGATGGAAGATGGACCGCGACAGTGACGAGTTCACGGTCTGGAACGATCCTTCCTGGCGCCCGCTGGTCCGGCTGGCGCACGCAAAAACGGACCTCATCCGTATGGTCGGAGCAGAGTGGCGGGGCGGAACGGACAACGGACTGGGACAGCTCATTACCCGGGAGAGCCGCCGCGAAGGCGATACGCGTTTCACCCGCACGACAATCCGGGCGCCGGGACGGGCCCTGACCGCGCACACCAGCCAGAGCAAAAACGTGCAGACGATCTGGACGCTTGAGCATTTCCTCAAAACAACCGAGGATATCGAAGCCTACCTCAAGCTGCCGGAACCCGCCCTCGGCACGGTGGATGTCTCCGGCATCCTCGCCGAGGAAAAGACCCTCGGCGACGCCGGCATCGTGAGCATTGAATTAAGCGACCCGCTCTGCGGGGCCGCCTCGCTGTTTTCGATGGAAGATTATACGGTCGCCGCCATGACCGAGCCGGAATTGTTTCATCGTCTTCTGCAGCGCTGCGCGCGCATACTTTTCCCGCAATGCGAACAGATAGCGCGGGCCTGCCCTGGACGCCTGTGGCGGATCTGCGGCTCCGAATACGGCAGCGCGCCGTTTCTGCCGCCGCACCTGTACGATGAATACGTGGTCGGCTACACTGGGCACATGGTGCAAACTATTCGGCAATACGGCGGCTATGCCCGCATCCATTCACACGGCAGGCTGCGCGGAATCATGCCGCTTATCGCCAAGATGAAGCCGGACGGACTGGACCCGCTGGAGCCGCCGCCCCAGGGCGACATGGAATTGACAGAAATCAAGGCGCTCATCGGCCACGACACTGTACTTATGGGCAACATTGAAGCAGCCGATATCGAGAACCTGCCCGAGCCCGTATTCGCGAAAAAGATAGCCAAGGCACTGCGCGAAGGCACGGCGGGCGAAGGGCGCGGATTCATTCTGCATCCATCGGCCTGCCCCTACGGCCGCGAGATCACGGCCCGCACCATGGCCAACTATGAAACCATGGTCCGTCTGGCGGAAAACTGGCAAGGTTAACCGAACTCCACCAGTCCCGCTTCGCGCAGGCTAATGTAGTCCTGCTCTCTGGCTGGGGACGCTTTCCCAAGAATCACGTGGTCCAGCACCCGGATATCAATGATCCGGCCCGAGGCCACCAGTTGTTTCGTGATCCGGATATCCTCTGGTGAAGGCGCAGGGTCGCCAGAGGGATGATTATGCACCATGACGATGGCTGCGCTGGCCGCGCGCACCGCATCCCTGAAAATTTCGCGGGGATGGGCCAGACTGGAGTCCAACAGACCTCGCGTGATCTCCACCGGCTCGCCCAGTAGGCGGTTCTTGGCGTTCAAGAGCAGAACCCAGAAGACCTCTGTTTCCAGCGTACGCGCCGATTCGCGCAACAGGGCAGCAGCATCCGCGGGCGTGCGCACCATCGGCAGATCCGCAAGCGATTCGTGCGTTAGGCGTTTGGCCAACTCCAGCGCAGATTTCAGAATCTGGGCCTTAATTTTTCCCATGCCACGCACCTGGGCCAGGTCGGAGACCGAAGCCCGGGCCAGGAGCGACAGTGAGCCATATTGTTTCAAAAGCTGACGCGCCAATTCCATCACATTGACACCGGGCACGCCAGTCCGCAGAATAATGGCCAGGAGGGTGTCATCCTGCAACTTTTCCACGCCAAACCGGTCCATAAGTTCTCTAGGCCTCAGCTGCTCCGGCAGGTCGAGCACCCGGTAACTCACCGGCTCGCCGGGAACGAAGGGCGAGTTTTTTTGGCTGGGTGAATTTGGGGTTTTCATTTTACCACTTCATATCCCGGCAATCGGAGTCGGGCCATGGGTCTGCCAATACTCCATAACCCGGCGCGCGCAATCGGGCACCGGCAGCTTCGCATCGATTTCCAGCCAGTCCACGTTGGCTTGGTGACGAAACCAGGTTAGCTGGCGTTTGGCCAGATGGCGGGTGCGGATTACAGTGGCGGTAATGGCCTGCGCACGTGTCAAGCGCCCGTCAAGGACCTTGATGGCCTCGGCATACCCGATGGCCTGGCAGGCGGTCGGTGCCAAGGCCAATCCCTGCGCCACCAGGCCTCGCACTTCCTCCAGCAGTCCGTCGGCATACATTCTTTCAACCCGTTGTTCAATGAGCACATAAAGCGCGTCAAGGTGTCGCAACAAGCCCGGAATGCGCGGACTGTCCGGGAGCTTCTCCCAGGTCTTGTCCGGCGTCGATTTTCCCGCCGAGGCCAGCTCGATCGCCCGGGTCAGGCGGCGCGGATTCTGAGGATCGGCAAGCGCTTGCAGGCGGCCCGAATCCAGGCGGGCAAGCCATTCCTGCAAGGCCCTGATTCCCTGCTCTGCCAGCAGACTCGCAGCTTGACGCCGGATGGCTTCATTGCGCGGAGGTCTGTCCGCCAGTCCATCCGTCAGGCTCTTGATATACAGGCCTGTTCCTCCGGTCACGATCAGCCTGCGGCCCGCGGCGTCCGTTGCGCGGATCGCTGCCAGCGCCGCCGCCCGGTAATCCCCGGCGCTGAAAGGCTCGTGAGGCGAGACAAGGTCCAGTCCCCGGTACCTGCAGCGAGCGCGCTCCGTGGCCGAGGGCTTAGCGGTGCCGATATCCATCCCGCGATATACCAGCATGGAATCCGCGGAAAGAATATCGCAAGCGTGGTTTTCGGCAATCCAATGCGCAACGGCGGTTTTACCAACCGCCGTCGGGCCGACCAAAAAAAACGCCTGCTGCTTATGGTGAGGGGCTCGCATGCTCTTGCTGCGCCTTTTCCCGCGCATCGGGTTTCGGGACCGGACGCCGGAATGAAGATACGAGATAGATGATAACGCCCACGCAAATGGCGGAATCCGCGATGTTAAATGACGGCCAGTGAGCGGTCTGCCAATGAAAGTCCAGAAAGTCGGTCACCCATCCCAGCTTGATCCGGTCAATCAGGTTGCCGACAATGCCGCCGATCATCAAGCCCATGGCCAGGCGATGCACTCCGCGCTGATCCACCAGCCAACGATAGAAGACAATGATCAGCACCAGCACCAGGAACGAAAGCAGAATAAGCCATGCGTTTTGGGACTGGAAAATACCCCAAACCGCTCCTGTATTCCTGAGATAATTAAGGTTGAAATACCCGTCAACAACCGGGTACGACTCCCCTAGGCGCAGGTTGTGTCGGATGGCTAATTTCGTGGCCTGATCCAGCGCCACGATGACAAATCCGATGATGACGGTCAGCATATGCGGTGGTATCTATTCGTCATCGTCGCCAACTTCCGCAAGCGACTTGTCGTTATTACTGGACAATAAGCCGGTGCGCGCGACGCGATTGTCGCGAGAACCGGTTTCCGTTTTAGATTTGCACGCAATGCACATGCGGGAATAAGGCAAGCTTTCCAGGCGGGCTTCTTCGATGGCGTGCCCGCAGCTTTCGCACTTGCCAAAAGTTCCGATGTGGATCCGGTTCAAGGCTTGATCGACTTCAAAAATCATGTCCTGGTTCCGGCTGACGCAGTTCAGGGCGAACTCGCGATCAAAATTATCCGTGCCCTGTTCCTTCGACCGGAAATCGACTTCCACGTCATCCTGGGTACGGGTTAAATTATCGGTCGCCAAAAAAGAGATTTGCTTCGCCAGCCGTTCGCGTTGGTGAATGAGGACCTCATAAATACGCCGATATTTTTTGGGAATATTAATTTTCGGGGCCGACGCCACCGGCGGCGTCGACGTTCTCTTTTTGGCGCCTTTAGACTTGAGCGCCGGGCGCGCCGGCCGAGACACGACCACCGCCTTTTTGTTGACCGGGTGCGTTTTAGACATAATCGATTTTATTTTTTTTCAACATTCTTTTTTCGCATGATACACCCCCATCACTAGATGGCGTTAATGGCGCATAACGCGCCGTCCAATTTTCAGACCGGCCCACTTGGCTCCCGCTCGCACCCTTCCGAATCAAAGTGTTGAAAATTAATTGCAATTATTGTTACCAGTTCACCCGCACCGTGTCAACTTTAGAATTTTTTAAGCAGCCATTTGGATTATGGTCTTGAGGCCCTCGCCGCTTGCCTCGCAGGTGAAGAGATTGGCTGGACAAACACCCTTGTCAGTCAATCTGTCGCCCCTGCCGCACAAGGCGGCAGGAGGCGCCGGCCATAATTACAATTACTTTTTTTAAGCGTAATCCCATCGGCGGTATGCGGCACGAAAACAGTGACGGCGCCGGATACCCAAAATCAGGGCGCCTGAATTTTCATGATATAATCCGCGCCGCGCAGGCGGGTGGAACCGCTGATTATAATAATAGTGTCCTGGTCCCGGATGTGCCCGCCGGCCAGCAATGTTTTGCGCAACCCATCCAGGAGCGCATCCGAATTATTTCCCCAAGGCACGACCACCGGCAGGATACCCCACACCAGCATCAGGCGGTTGTAGATCCGCGGATCAGGCACCACCGCGATCAGAGGCACGGTCGGCCGCCGCTGGGCCACCATCTGCGCCGTGAAACCCGACAAAGTGATGATCACGATTGCCCGGGCATGGAGCGCCTCGGCCGCATCCACCGCCGCAGACGCCAGCGCATGCACACGCGTGGCTTCCAGAAACGGCTCCCGGCGGGGCGTGGCCGCTTTTTCGGCCTCGGTGATTATGTCGCGCATCATGCCGACGCATTCGAGCGGATAGCGGCCAATCGCGGTTTCCCCAGAAAGCATGACGGCATCCGTCCCGTCCCAAACGGCATTTGCCACATCCGACGCTTCGGCGCGGGTCGGGCGGGGATTCTGAATCATGGATTCCAGCATCTGGGTCGCCGTGATCACGGTTTTGCCCTGGGCATTGCAGCGGCTGATGATATGTTTCTGGAGCACCGGGACGCGGGCCGGCGAAACCTCAACCCCCAGATCGCCACGCGCCACCATGATGCCGTCCGACACCTTGAGAATCTCCTCGAACCTTTCCACGGCTTGCGGCTTTTCGATTTTGGCGATCAGGAAGGGACAACGCCCGTGGCGTTCGGTCTCACGCCGGGCCATGATCATATCCTCGGGACGCTGCACAAAAGAAAGGGAGATATAGTCAACCTCCGCCTTGACGGCGGCGGCCAGGTCTTGCATGTCCTTTTCCGTCAAGGCCGGCAGGCGCACCTCGGTATCCGGCAAATTGAGGCCCTTGCCCTGGAATAGAAGGCCGCCAAACTTCACACGTGTTTTAAAGCCGCCGTCAACGGCAGCGATCGCTTCCAGCTCCAGCTTGCCGTCATCCATAAGAATCCTGTGGCCGGGTCGGATGTCCGCCAGTATTTCGGGATGGGAAATCGGAATCTCGGCGCCAAGCACCGGTTCGGCAGCAGCGGCCAGGGCGAGTTGTCCACCAGCCAGCATGCCCACGCGGATCTTGGGACCGCCCAAGTCCACGACCACCGCGATGGGCACTTGTTCCCGCGTGGCGACCGCGCGAATCGCCTGTACATGCCCGGCAAGATCTTCTGCCTTGGTATGACTCATATTGATTCGGAACCCATCGACGCCCTCGTTAATCAAGGCCCGGATCATCTCGTGACTGAATGAGACTGGCCCCAAAGTGGCCAGAATTTTGGTTTCTTGTTTCGGTATCATGGCGGTTATGACTCCAAAGCTAATAGTTTTGACAACAGGATACAGCTTCGGCTTGAAAAACAAAGTTTTTTTATCAGGGTCGCATTTGGGCTTGACTGAAAATGGAACGGCAGGCTATGTTTTAAGAGATAGCTAATTTTGAGCAATAAAAAAAGGAGAACCAAGCACACCATGAAAAAAATCATCGCGAGCATTATACTGCTGAGTGCCGTGTCTGGATTCGGCACGGTCCTGCAGCAGGACACCATGGAAGTCGGACTCAACGGGGGCTTGGACTTTGAAAACCATGACGGCAAGGTCCAATCCGCGATCCAACTGTCACTAGGCTACTTTGTCATCGACGATGTACAGGTCGGCGGTATTGCCAAATTCGCCTGCGAAGGCAGCGACATCGGCTGGGGACTGGGCCCTTATGGTGAAATCAACTTCGACCTGCATTCAGCAGTGGTTCCGTATGTTGCCCTGCGCCTGACGGCCAATTTCGGCGACTTATACATATCCGACCATCTCCTGACGGAAGGCGCTGGCGGTCTGAAGTTCTTCCTATCCGAAAACGTAGCCCTGGCGGCGGAATTGTATTATGATTTGGCCAGTAAAAACGTCTTCAATAATAATGGGCGCGACCAAAGCAGTGATTGCGGCATGCACTTCGGCGTGCGCTCCTACTTCTGAGAAGGCGCGTCTTGGCAAACCACGCTCGCTCCGATGGCGTCAATATGCGGGATTCTTGATCTGTTTGCTCCTGCCTGTTCTGCGTGCGCCGGCCGGCACGACCTGTGTCCTTGAATTTGGCCCCGAACTGCTCTCTTTTAATTACCGGGAGCCGGGCCTGATGAAGGAATACGGTTTCCTATATGGCGGCTTCGCAGCCTTAACAACGACCTTTCAAAGCAATCTGGTTTGGGACCTGGGGGCCTCGCTGGCGGCGGGAACTCTGCGTTACGAAGGACAAACCATGGGCGGCAAACCAGTGGCAGTGGACACCCCTGACCGGATCCTGGATCTGCGCACCACGGTCGGATATAATTGGCGCCCCATCACCCCGTTCGCCGGCATCGGACTGCGCTGCTTGAACGACAACCTGGGAGCTAACAACGCAGGGGGTTACAACCGGCAGAACTTCTATCTATACAGCCCCTTGGGCATGGAAATCAGCGGAACCTTCGGCAAGGCCTGGACGCTGGGCGTCCGCGCCGAATTCGACATCTTCTGGGCCGGGCTTAACCGCAACACGGACTTCCCGCTCGCCGATAACGCGACGCTTGATCTTAGCCAGCACTCCGGCTACGGCGCTAAGGCGTCGGTTTTCCTAAAACGTCCCCTGACACGCGCCTTGGGCCTGATGCTGGAGCCCTTCTTTCAGTACTGGGACATCGGGGAATCCGAGCGAAAATACGTCCTGACATCGGAAGGACTCTATACGTTTTTCGAGCCGGCCAACAACACGTCGTTATGCGGGCTACGAGCGGGATTGCGCTGGTGACCAAGTGGTTGGTCGGGCCCTGTCGTAACGCATTTAATGCAGATATTTAATAGCCAGGAAACCGCCGACCAGCAGAATTCCGAAAAGAACGGTCAGCAGCTCAAAATATCGATCGATAAATTTCTTGATCGGCGGCCCAAAAAAATAAAACAGGCCGGCCACCGCGAAAAAACGCAACGAGCGGCCAATCAGCGAACCCAGGACCAGTTCCTGCCAGAATTGGATTTGGCAAATCCCGCCGGCAATGGTAAAGACCTTATAGGGGACCGGGGTAAAAGCCGCCAACAAGATATAGAAAAAAGCGTTATCCTGATAATACCCCTGTACTGTGGCAAATGCCGCCTGGGCCTGATAAAAATTGATAATCGGTTGGCCCACGGTGTCCCAGAAAAAATAACCAATGGCATATCCGACCATGCCACCCAGAACGGAACCAGCCGAACAAACCGCGGCATACCACAGGCTGCGGGAGGGCATCGCCAGCGCCAGGGCTATCAACAACACATCCGGCGGAATGGGAAAGAATGACGACTCGGCAAAAGCAAGTAGAAACAGGGCCGGCATTCCATAGGGAGTATCTGCCCAATGCAATACCCAATGGTAAAGCCGTTTAACCCACACGAATGGCGTACGGCACCAGAGCGCAAGTCGGGCAGTGAACAAAGATGGTTGCATATTTAAATCCCTTGAATATTTCAAGCAACACGGCCATCCTAATACCTAAATATTGCACGATAATCGTGCAATGTTCACTTTCGCCTAAGCGGGCATTGCCCGCTGGCGAAAGACGTGAAGTTTCGAAAATAACCCGTTGGGTTGTTTTCGAAACTAACGTGGTTAACCCCGTTTGGCCGCGTTTTACGCGACCATCATCACGTGACCGCGTTGACACACGGAACGCGACTCACGTGGCGGCCTTTTAGGTGAACTCTGCGCCGTCTCGGCGCAAAATTTAGGTAATACTAAATATCCCGGCGAAAGTCCAAGAAATTTTATAACAATTAAATTTAGCAGGAGGACGGATTTGGCCGCGCTCCGGAACGTAGCGCACTGCCAAACAATATTCAGGTTGAATAAAACCACCGTTTATGATTTAGTGAGTTACTTTTTAGGCATTATAAGAAAGGAAAAAACCAAGCAATGAAGCGCACCTATCAACCCTCCGTCAAAAAACGCAAACGCAAACACGGCTTCCGCGCCCGTATGGCCACGGCCAACGGACGCAAGATTTTAGCCAACCGGCGCCGCAAAGGGCGCACCCGATTGGCAGTCTAAAACCAGCTCTGGGCTTGCCGTAAACTGCGGCATGACCCTGCGTACGCGAACCCATGACACGGTTCGCAGGGAGGATGGCCGGTTGCTTGCCGATCGTGAATCCCGACCCTCCAATTAATCGCAGCTTGGCGCGGAGCCAAAGGCTGATCCGTTCGGCGTTGTTCCAGGAAACTTATGCCCAGGGCCACCGTTGTATAGGCCGGTTAATGGTCTTATGGCTGCGGAAAGCGGAGGATGCATCCTTGCGTCTGGGTGTAGTGGCCAGCCGTAAAACAGGAGCAGCGGTGGCGCGCAACCGTTCCCGGCGTCGCTTACGGGAAGCATTTCGTTTGAACCGCCATCTTTTTCAGGGCAAAGTGGACATCATCCTGATCGCGCGACGATCCATAGTCAACGCCTCCTGGAAAGATATTGAGGAGGAATTGCTCCGGCTGGCCAAACAAGCGGGTATTTTACAAGTAAGTCCACAATAGTTTAGATATGGGAGGTACGGTTTTTTCCGGCCAAATAGCAGGCGTAAAGCCTGCTCTACCAATTGCAGTATATAGACTATTTGGACTCCTTAATATCTCCATCCGATGGAGGGCCATGCTCATGAAAATACTGCTGATTGTCCTGATCCGATGTTATCAGTTTCTTATTTCTCCTCTATTGGGTCCCTGTTGCCGCTTCTACCCGTCTTGTTCATCATACTGCTTGGCAGCGGTGAAAAAACATGGCTGCGTAAAAGGGCTCGGCCTGGGATTCCTGCGGCTGGTCAAGTGCCACCCCTTTCACCCCGGCGGCATTGACCCGGTACCGTAGAAAGCAGTTTTTATGATTGCTGGTTCAAGCGCCATAGGACTTTCTGACAAAGAATGGAAAAACGGCATCTTCGATGCGTGACATCAAGCGCGGCAAGGATCGTGGCACAAGGATCGCATCTTGCATCCGATGCTCTCCAAACTGCTACCGCGTGCGTGAGCTGCCTGGTTTCCGGGACGGTGGGAAACATGATTCCGCCGGAAGTCCCCTTCGCTCACTACCAAAATTATGCCAGGATGGTTCTCGCGGGCGGGAAGCAATAAGGCAGGCTGTACCCGCCGCATCGCTACGCAAAGCGCTTCGCAAACGGCATGGCAAACCCAAGTAGCGCAGGATTTATCCCTGCTATCTCCGATGCTGTGAAACAAACTTCGGCCAGCGACACGCCACCCCACCCTTTGGCATACCCATGCGTTGGAGCTTGGGGAGAGACAGCATGCCTACGGACCGGCCGAGTCTGATCTTTGCAACTATTCTCACTCGAAAATAAGCATCCCGAAATGGGTCGGCTTGTGGTTCGAAGGTCCCTGGGTCGAAGCCCACTGAGAAACCTCCCCTGGCAATTGCGCGCGCGTACGGGCGAGCTGCAGCCCCATCCGGGCACCCTGTTTCGGCGGCTCAATATCCAGCGATTTCCAGGGGATCGCCAGCTCTACCGTCCAGGCGTCCTTCTCCCGGCCCGTGGCCACCTCACAAGTGCCATTCCAGTCCGTTCCCCAGCGATTGCGGGTGTCAAAAATCTCACCGTGGGGATTGATCACATACTGATAGTAGTGCGTACTGTCCAAGGCCGTATCCAAGAATATCTCAACACTGTCGTCATCGTACACGGCGCTGTCACGTCCAGCGGCCTTGCAGACCAACGTTTCCATATCCGTTTCCTGGCAACGGAATCCGACATATAGGTTCTCGGCGTCGTAGGCAAGCTTGGCCAGGGTGGGATATTTCGAGAAGCGGTAGTGCTCGATGACTTGGAACGGGCCGATGCTTGGAGTTTTTGCCCATAGCGGATCGTTCAGGCGGCCGTCGATAACCGGCCCCTTGTCAACGCGTCGGCAATGATAAACATGCGTTGCCCGCGGGAGCGGCATGGCGACCGCATCGGCGGTTCGGAACGACGATGCCGGCAAGCCCTCGGCGTTATACAGGTTGCAACCCTCGGGATTCGTTGCCCAGGCATAACGGACCGCGGACGGCTGTGACACTGCATCGCTCCAAACCACGACTCTCTGACCGTCGATGCGGGCCTTGGCCCACACAAAGCGACCATCGGATCCGGCAATCTCAAACCGTTTGAGTTCACCGCCCCTGGCCTGCAGCCCGCCCCCGACATGCTCGAATGAGATGTACACCTTATTGCTCTCCACGGTCATCGCCTTGTAAATCGGGCCGGAATAAACCAGGTCTTCGCCATACGCGATCGCCCGGGCCGCCAGGGCCAGACGCCGACCGACCTCCTGCTTGTTCTTGGGGTGGATGTCGTTCGCATCGCCAATATCGATTGCTATGGCCATGCCGGTTTTCGGCAGAGCCAGGGCCATCGTCTGCGCCTCGCGCAATTCGGCCCAGCCGCTGGTCATGACGGGTTCTTCGGATGCAGGAGTAAAAGCGGCGAGCTGCACGAAGAGGAACGGTAAATCGCCCGCGCCCCAGGCCGCGCGCCACCCCTTGATCAGCGCCGGAAACAGCTTGCGGTATTGCCTGGCCACAGCGACGTTGGCCTCGCCCTGATACCAGGTCACGCCGCGGATGGCAAAAGGGATCAAGGGATGGATCATGGCGTTGTAAAGACGCCCCGGCGTTGCGGACCGCGGATCATTCAATGCGGACGGCAGGAGCGGCATGGGAGATTTTTCCAAACGGGCTTTGTCGGCAGCCTGTTTCCAGAGGCGCAACTCCTGCTGGGACTTCTCAATTTTATCGATATAGACGGTCATTTCATTTAACCATTTGTCCATGATCTGCCGTGTTTCCGCGTCCATATCAAAAGCCTCTTGTGGGGTCCAATACTCGGCCTCCGTACCGCTAACGGGACTGCTTATAAGTCCAACCGGCGTCTGCAAGTGCCGATACAGATCCCGTCCGAAGAAATAGGCCAGCGCGGAGAATTTTCCGGCAGTTTGCGGAGAGCATTCCATCCAGTTGCCGGCCACATCCTCCTGCGGGTTTCCGGCTGAAGCATGCGCCACCCGGAAGAATCGAATCTCGGGAAAATCGGCTTGGGCCGTTTCCGCGGCCGCGTTGCTGCAAGCGGATACAGGCAGGGCCATATTCGACTGGCCCGACCCGAGCCAGACTTCGCCCACCAGCACATTTTTCAAGACATGGGTGGTCTCGCCTGCGATCATCATCTCGAACGGACCACCGGCCTTCAACGGCGCCAACCGCACGATCCACTTTCCGGCGGAGTCCGTCACGGCGCTTACTTCCTGTCCGCAGAATTTGACCGTAATCTTTTCGCCGGCTTTGGCCCAGCCCCAGATGGGAACCGGCCCACCCTGTTGCAAGACCATGTTCGGTCCGATGATGCTCGGCAGGCGGAGGTCCGCCATGATTGACTGTCCTTGGAGACACGCCGTGGCGAAAAGCAAAGACAGCCCGTTGCGAAATATGCGTTTAATTTTCATGAGGGTTAGCCTTTCCAATGTGATTTAATAATACGCCACAAGATTTATAGACGAAGGTGAAACAAAGATATAGGCCGGCAATCCTATTTTCAATATCAATTCAGAGATTTAATCTATTTAACCCTCTTGCATCCGCCACCTGCCCGTGTTAGCTTCCACCTCGCGGTCAAAGCCCGTGTTATTAGAAGGAGATAACCATGGCCAACGAGGAAGTATTCAAACGTCATAAGAGCAACCCGATCATTACCGTCGATGGCCTGAAAAACGGGCATAGCGTTCTCAATAGCGCAGTGGTGCCATTCAAGAAAGCCTATGCCGGTGTTTTTCGCGTCGACAACCAACACTGGTATTCGGAACTCAGGACCGGCAGCAGTCACGACGCAATCCATTGGAAGATAGCGAACGATCCGATCCAATTCGAATGCCACGATCCGGAAATCAAGAATCTTAACCGTCCGGAAAACTCGCCCTACGATCCCCGCGTGGTCGAAATCGAGGGCACGTATTACCTCACGTTCTGCCACTACCCGACGGACGGCAGCGGACCAGCGATCGGTCTGGCTTCGACCCGGGATTTCAAGCAATTTACCATGATACAGGATATCCTGTTCCCATTCAATCGCAACGCCGTGCTGTTCCCGCGCAAGATCGACGGGAAGTTCGCGCTCCTGCACCGGCCGAGCGACACCGGGCATACGCCATTCGGTGAAATTTTCTACGCCACCAGCCCCGACATAATACATTGGGGCAACCAGCGTTTCGTGTTCGGCACGGCCGGGTCCTGGCAGGCGACCAAGGTCGGGCCGGGTCCGGCACCGCTGGAGACGCCCGAGGGCTGGCTGCTGATCTATCACGGCGTCAAGACGACCTGTTCCGGCTTCATTTACTGCGCCGGCGGAGCGATCCTGGATCTCGAAAAACCATGGAAGGTGCGCTACCGCTCCCGAAAATACCTATTGGCCCCGACCGAGCTTTACGAGCGCGTCGGCGACGTCCCGAACGTCGTCTTCCCTGCCGCCATGCTCCACGACAAATCCCGGGGAAAAATCAGCGTTTATTACGGCTGCGCCGATACCTGCGTCGGCCTGGCCACGGCCGACCTGGCCGAACTGATGGCCTTTATCAAGGCCAATAGCTTTTAACCAAATCCTGTGTTTTCCGCGTCAGCTATTTTTACGGGCGCAGCTCCGAGCGAAGCCCGGTGCCACCGTGTTTCGAATTCGGGTACCCGAGCTTGTCGAGGGGTTCGAAATAGCAAGGCCCGCTTGGGCTGGATGCGGGTGCGCCGCGTGAAGCGCCATATTCGTGTATGCGCGAGCGAGGCAAACCCATAGACGGTCCACCCCCTCGGCACCTGTGGTGCCAAGTGGCCACTAGCGAAGCGACGTGGAGATCGCCGCCGTTTTTTTTTTCGAACCGAATTCAACACACTGAGACTAGCAAGTAAACATGGGTGCGGACATGGCCCGCATCAAACCAATGAACGCTCGCAACCTTAAACTCGCGCTGCTATTCCTGGCCCTGGCCGCAACCCTGGCCATTCCCTTCCTGCTCCGGCCGAAAGGTGAAGCCGCGCCGCGTAACGCGCGGACGCTGACGATCATCAGCCCGCATAACGAGGCCGTCCGGAAAGAGTTCGAGACCGCATTCCGGCGCTGGCACATGCGCCAATTCGGCGAGAACGTGGCCATCGACTGGCGGAATGTCGGCGGCACCAGCGAGATCGTCCGCTACCTCGACAGCGAATACGAAGCCGCCCGGAGGGTGAACCGACCCGGCATCGGCATCGATCTTTTTTTCGGTGGCGGTCAATACGACCATGCCCGGCAGGCCGCCAAGGACCGCACCGAGCCCTGCGGCCTGAGCGAGCGTCACCCAGACTGGTTGACCGAGGACATCATTCCCCACACGTTCTCGGGCGAAGAATTTTATGACACCAGGGACCGCTGGTATGGCTGTTGCCTGACCAGCTTCGGCATTTGCTACAACGATGATGTCCTGCGGGCTCGCGGCATCATACGCACCCCCCGCCAATGGCTTGATCTGACCGATTCCCTCTATTTTCGGCAGGTGGCCCTGGCCGATCCCACCAAAAGCGGCTCGATCGCCAAAGCATTCGAAATGCTGATCCAGGAGCAGATGGCCAACGAACTAGCAGAGCGCCGGGAAACGCCAGTAGATGCCGCTCCCGAGTCCCTCGCCATCGGCTGGCAGCGCGGCCTGAATGTGGTCCGTCAGATCGGCGCCAACGCCAAATATTTCACCGATTCCGCCAGCAAGGTGGTTACCGACGTTTCCCAAGGAGATGCCGCCGCCGGGATGTGCATCGATTACTACGGACGTTTTGAAAGCGAAACGACGGCGCGCAACGAAAATTCGCAACGGATGCATTACATCACCCCGGCCGGGGGGTCCTCGGTCTCGGTGGATCCCATCAGCATGCTGAAAGGCGCGCCGCATCGTGAGCTGGCGGAACGCTTCGTCGATTTTTGTCTCAGCCCGGAGGGCCAGCAGTTGTGGGATTACCGCGTCGGCGAACCCGGGGGACCGATCCACTACGCCCTGCGACGTCTGCCGGTCCGCCGCGATCTCTACACGCCCGAACACCTCCGCCACATGTCGGATCCGAACGCAATGCCCTATAAGCGAGCCACCGGATTTACCTATCATCCGGAATGGACCGGCCCTTTGTTCAGCGTCATCCGCGTCCTGGTCCGGGCCATGTGCATCGACACGCATAACGAGTTGGTGGCGGCCTGGGAAACCATTCACCGGGCGGGCGGCCCGGCGGTCTGCCCGCAGGCCATGGCCGCGCTGAATAGCCTACCCGCAGGCGCTGATTATGCCGCCATCCTTGCAACGAGCAGCCACCGTTTGGGCAATAAGCTGGAGGAGGTGCGCCTGGCGCGGGAGTGGATAATTTTTTTCCGCGCGCAGTACCGGCAGGCCAGGGAGTTGGCCGGACAGAGACTTTAGGGTTCAGCCAGGAAATTCATGCAAAGAGGCCGCACATGCTTTGCGGCACTTGGTGATGACAATCAAAAGATCACATTGGATCGCCATAGCGGCGACAGCGGCAATGCTGCACGTCTTTGCCTATAGAACGCTTCGCTTCCGATTCGTAATCACATACTTTATTGGGGGCTTGATTCTGGCTGGTTGCACATCAGTTGTTGTTCGTCCTGACGATATCGAAGAAGGCCTTGGGCCAAGCGGAGATTCTGTGGTGTATCGGAAGGGAGATTCCCAACCATTCACCGGTAAAGTTCTTAATTTGCATCCAAATAGACGAAAAAGTGAGGAGCGATGTTATCAGGAAGAAGTCGTTAAAGCTCGCGTCTCAATGGCACCGGTAAACAAACCTGAATAATTACATCACCTGAACCCCGAACCCTGAACACCTTTTAAGAATGAAACAGACCGGCGCCATATTAATCAGCCTGCTGGCCCTGGCCTTCCTGGGCATCTTCCTCATCTGGCCACTGCTCCAGACGATCAAGGGCTGCTTCCTGATCGACGGGCGCCCCACCCTCGCCTTCCTCGGCGAAGTCTTCCAGAACCCGATCTACCTCGAAGGACTCTGGAACAGTTTTGCGCTGGCGGTGGTGACGACGCTCCTGGTGATCCTGGTCGGATTGCCGCTCTCGATGCTGGCGGCCCGCTGCGATTTCGCTGGCAAGACCCTGCTTTCCGGGCTGATCCTGGCGCCTATGATCCTGCCACCGTTCGTTGGCGCGATTGGCATCCGGCAACTGCTGGGCCAATACGGAGCGATCAATGCCGCGCTGGTGCACTTGGGGATTATCGACTGGCCGCAGGCCATCAACTGGCTGGGAACCGGCCGCTTTTGGGCGGTCGCTGCGACTGAAGCCCTGCACCTGTATCCCATATTTTATCTGAACGCGGTGGCTGCGATCTCTAACCTCGACCCGGCGTTGGAAGAGGCGGCGGAAAATCTGGGCTCTTCCGGCTGGCCTCGCTTCCGCAGGATCACCCTGCCCCTGATCATGCCGGGCCTGTTCGCCGGCGGAATCATCGTGTTCATCTGGTCGTTCACGGAACTAGGCACACCGCTGATGCTCGATTACTCCCGCGTCACCGCGGTCCAAATTTTCGATGGTATCAAGGATATCGAGGCCAGCCCGTTCCCCTACGCCCTAGTCGTCATTCTGCTGGCGGCCTCAACCAGTCTCTACCTGGCCGGAAAAATGCTTTTGGGCCGGACCGGCAGCGCAATGCTGGCCAAAACGGGACCGATGGCCGCGCCGATCCAACTGACCGGCCTCCGGGCCTGGCTGGCGGCCATCGCCTTCGGCGCCGTGTTCCTGCTGGCAGTCCTGCCCCACCTGGGCGTGGTATTGACCAGCGTCAGCCAGGCCTGGTATCGCACGATCCTGCCGGGCCTCTGGACCGGGGACCATTACCTCCAGGCGTTGGGTCACAGCCTGACCCTGCCGAGCATCCAGAATAGCCTGCGCTATTCAGCCCTGGCCATGGTCGTAGACCTGCTCCTAGGCGTCGCCGTCGCCTATGTGATCGTGCGCAGTACCCTGCGCTGGCGCGGGGCGCTCGATGCCCTGACAATGCTACCCCTGGCCGCGCCCGGGATCATCGTGGCCTTCGGTTACATTGCCATGAGCCAGCCGGGACGCTGGCTGGCCTTCCTGAATCCGACCGAGAACCCGGTACCACTGTTGATCCTCGCCTATGCCGTCCGACGCCTGCCCTACGTCGTCCGCTCCGCCGTAGCCGGGTTCCAGCAGACACCGGTCACGCTGGAGGAAGCGGCCCGCAATTTAGGCTGTCCGCCGGTCCGAACGGTCCTGCGCATCAGCCTGCCGCTGATCAGCGCTAACCTGATCGCGGGCGCCCTGCTGGTGTTCAGTTTTTCCATGCTGGAAGTTTCGGATTCCCTGATGCTGGCCCAGAAGCAGATCTACTACCCCATCACCAAGGCACTGTATGAACTATTCCAGCTCCTGGGCGAAGGCCGGTTCATCGCCTCAGCCCTCGGGACCTGGGCCATGGTCTTCCTGCTGATCACCATCCTGGCGGCCAATTTTCTGTTAGGGAAACGATTGGGTGCGATTTTCCGGATTTGAGCGGGAGAAAATAAATGTGGTTCCATAGCACAATTTATGGGTGGTTAATTGTCAGGCAATTTCAAGCAATCTCTTCTCCGTGCTTCCGTGCCTGCTATGGTGAATTATTTCCGATCAACCCACAGATTCCGCGGAAGATCCAAAATTTGCTCTGCCCCGAATGGCGCTTACCTTACTTAAGGCATGTTTCGGAAGCGGCCCAGCTCAGTTTCACCCTCCAGAATGCCTGTTTTTGGGCCGTTGTAGGACAAGTTAGTGCCGAGCCGGAAGCGTAAGTAAGCGCCATTCATCCCTGCCCCTAAAAAATCGTCGGGAAACAGGCTTGACTTTGATGCAAAACTTTTTTAGGATTGCTTTTTTTTGAGACTATGCCTTGGAGCAAACGGAAAGATAATCAGCCGTTCAGATGATGTGGAGCGGGATGGATATTGCGCAGGCCGGGCATGGGAATTGATATTTGACAACGAGCCGGGAGGCCCTGGCTAGGTATGCAAACCGGGTAATGACATGAGTACTCCAGATTTACTTGCAGTCATAGAGAACATGGAGAAAGAGCGGGGCATCGATCGCACAGTGCTCATCCAGATGGTCGAAGCCGCCCTGATATCCGCCTCCAAAAAGAGCGTGGGACCCGCGCGTGATTTCCGCATCGTCATCGACCCGAAATCCATGGCAATCCGCGCCTTCGCCAAGGTGGATGTTGCGCAGCCGGTCAAGTTCCGCAACTCCCAGATTTCGCTGCATGAAGCCCGCCGCACGAAACCCGAAGCCGAGATCGGCGACGAGATTGAAATTGAGATCCCCACCAGGGAATTAGGCCGGATCGCCGCCCAAACCGCCAAACAGGCTATTGTCCAGAAAATCAGGCAGGTGGAAAAAGAAATCGTGGTCAAGGAGTACATGGACCGTCTGGGCGATATTGTAAGCGGCACGATCGTGCGCCTGGAACGTGGCGACCTGATCGTGGACCTTGGCCGGGTCGAGGCGATTATGCCCGCCCGGGAACGGGTCATGACTGAGGAATATCAGGTCGGCGACCGGGTCCGGGCGTATATTCTCAGCGTACAGGATCATGTCAGCGGACATCATATTGTACTGTCCCGCAGTCACCCCAATTTCGTCAAACGTCTTTTCGAGCTGGAAATATCGGAGATCGCCGACGGCACGGTAACGATCAAGGATATTGCCCGCGAGGCCGGCTTCCGTACCAAGATCGCGGTCTTGAGCAAGGACGAGAAGGTGGACCCGGTAGGCGCCTGCGTCGGCATGAAAGGCATGCGGGTGAAAAACATCGTCCGGGAGCTGCTGGGCGAAAAAATAGATATTGTGCGCTGGAGCGCCGACACCAAGACTTACGCCACCAATGCGCTTAATCCGGCCAAGCTGAACCAGTTGGTCATTGATGAAGCGCAACACAAGATCGTGGTCATCGTGGACACCGACCAGCTCTCGCTGGCAATCGGCAAGCGGGGCCAGAATGCCCGCCTGACCTCCAAGCTCTTGGGCTGGAAGATCGAAATCGAGAAAAACAAGGACGACATTAGCTTCGACGAGAAAGTGGCCATGGCCGTCGAAGCCCTAACGCGCCTGAACGGAGTTGACCAAGAGAAGGCCGAGAAATTGGTCAAGGCCGGCTTCCTGACCTTGGAAGGCATTCTGGACTCAGATATCAGCGACTTGCAGGAAACAACCGGTTTTGATGTCGAGACCGCTCAAGCCATTAAAGAAGCCGCCGCCTTGGCTGCAACCCCATCGCTCGAACCACAATGAGAATTTACGATTTAGCTAAAGAACTTGGGTTAACGAACAAGGATCTGATGGCCCGCTTGCAGGCGGCGGGCATCGTCGCAAAAAGCCCTTCAAGTTCGGTAAATGAACAGGCGGTCAGCCGCATGCGGGCCGAAGTCGCCCAGCCTGCCGCCGCAACCCCCGCCGCGCCCGCGCCCATGCCCGCCCACGCCAAACCGGCATCGCCCAAGATTCATGCGCCGGCGCCCAAAACTAACGCAGCAGCGGCTAAACTTTCTGTCCCGGCTCTCGCCCCCCCCCCGCCGGAGCTACAAGCCCCGGACCCCGCGCCCGCTCCGGCGCAGGAAACGCCCAAAGTTATCATCATGCGGGGTGCGATTATCGTCAGAGATCTGGCCGAACAACTTGGTTTGAAGCCCAACCAGCTTATCACCGAGCTGATGACCATGAATATTTTTGCCTCGATCAACGAGCGAATTGACCTGAAAATAGCTCAGAAGATTGCTGAAAAGCACGGGCTGATGCTGGAGCACGAAAAAAAACAGATCGATCAGAAACTGCCCCTCAAAAAGGCGGAAGACGATGAGGACGAGCTGATCCGTCCGGAAGATCTCGAAAACCGCCCGCCGGTTATAACATTTTTAGGGCATATCGACCACGGCAAGACATCCCTGCTGGACCGCATCCGCAACACTGCGGTCGCCAAGAGCGAAGCCGGGGGTATAACCCAGCACATTGGCGCCTACACCATCGACCATCATGGCTACAAGATAACGTTTCTCGACACACCGGGGCATGCCGCCTTCACGGCCATGCGCGCACGCGGCGCTAACCTGACAGATATCGCCATCATCGTCATCGCCTCCGACGACGGCATCATGCCGCAGACCGAGGAAGCGATCCGGCACGCTCAGGCGGCGCAAACGACAATCATCGTGGCCATCAACAAGATGGACCTACCGGCGGCCAATCCCGATCGGGTCAAGCAACAACTACAGGCCATCGGCTTGATGCCCGAAGACTGGGGTGGCACACTGATTTGCTGTCCGGTCAGCGCCCAGACCGGCAAGGGGCTCGACCATTTGCTGGAGATGATCATGCTCCAGGCGGAAATGCTGGAATTGAAAGCCACATCCAAGGGACGTGCCGGCGGTTTCGTGGTTGAAGCCAAAATGGAAGCGGGCATGGGACCGGTGATCCATCTACTAGTAACCCAGGGCATCTTGCACGTGGGCGATATGTTGGTCTGCGGACAATTCTGCGGAAGAGTCAAGGCGCTGATCAACGATCACGGCATCAAGGTCCGCACGGCATCGCCTTCAACCCCTGTGAAATGCATAGGGCTATCGGGTGTGCCCCAGGCCGGAGAGAAGTTCAAGGTTTATGCGAGCGATAAGGCAGCGCGGGAGCTGGTCGAAAAAAGAAGTGAGGAACTGCACGCTCAAAAGCTCGTCTCGCCAGCCAAAGTTTCCTTGCAGGAACTCTTCAACCAGATGGCCAAGAATCAACGCTTGGAATTGCGCCTGATTCTTAAGTGCGATACGCGCGGCTCTCTCGAAGCGATTGAAAAGGCGCTGGGGGAAATTAAAAGCGAAAAAGTGGCCATCTCAATCCTGCTGGCCGGCGTGGGTAATATAAACGAAAATGATGTCCTGCTCGCCAAGGCTTCCGCCGCAGTCGTCATCGGCTTTAACGTCAGCAAGGAAGACGGCGTTACCAAGTCCGCCAAGCAGGAAGGCGTCGCAATCCGGCTCTACAACATCATTTACGACATCGTGGACCAATTACGGGAAGCCATGACCGGTATGCTGGCGCCGGAAATCCGCGAAAAATTTGTGGGTAAGGCCGAAGTCCGTCAGATTTTCCCGATCTCCAAGAAGAGCCAAGTGGCCGGTTGCCTCATGCTCAGCGGACGCGTCGGTTTCCGCTGCATCGCACGCGTGGTCCGCAAAAATGATGTCCTCTACCAGGGATCGCTTGAGTCGCTGAGGAGATTCCAAGACGACGTCAGTGAAGCACGGGAAGGCCAGGAATGCGGCATACGCTTGGACAACTTTGCCGCCTTTAAAGTTGGGGATATGATCGATTTCTTTGAAATCGAAAAAGTACCCCAGAAGCTGTAACCTCTTTCCCCTATTTTTCCCATGAGTGTCGATCGTTTAACCAGGGTCAATGAGCTACTAAAACGCGAAATCGGCGGAGTCCTGTTCCGGATCATGCACGAAAACCGGTTTGATCTGTCCGCCGTGACCATCACCCGGGTCGCGGCCAGCAAGGATTTGAGGGAAGCGCGAGTGTATGTCTCGATCCGCGATCATCATGCAGAACGTCCGCGCATGCTGACGTTGCTGGGTCGGCACCGCACCGAAATACAGGAACATATCAATGCCAATCTTGTCCTTAAATACACGCCCCGCCTGACTTTCAATCTGGACACCTCGCTGGAAGAAGGTGACCGGGTACTGAATTTGCTTTCCAAATTGGAAACCGACAATCCAGCGCCAAAGGAAGATGACGCGCCCGTCACCTGATGCCAAACTGCGTCACCCGGGCATTTCATTTAAACAGTTATATAACCTGAATTTTGCGCCGAGCCGGTGCAAAATTCGCCCAAAAGTCCGCCACGTGAGTCACGTTCCACGTGCCAACGCGGTCACGTGATGATGGCCGCGTAAAACGAGGCCTAACGTGGTTAACCACGTTAGTTTCGAAAACAACCCAACGGGTTATTTTCGAAACTTAACGTATAAAATGGTTCGTCAGCCAGGCGGACGGTAGCCACACAAACGCAGAAAGTGTTCCCAAACCATGCAAATGTTTACCCCTTCATTTCAAAGAACCATGGACGGCATTGCTCTGGTTGACAAGCCTGCCGGTCTCACCTCGCACGATGTAGTGGACAGCATCCGTCGCTATTTCCGGTTCGACAAAGTTGGCCACGCCGGCACTCTGGATCCGCAGGCCACCGGCCTGCTGGTAATCATGATCGGGCGGGGCACCAAGCTGGCGAACTCCCTGCTGGCGGGCGATAAAACCTACGACGGCACCCTGCGACTGGGCGTGGCTACCGACACCCAGGACGCTGCCGGCGTGACCATCCGGGAAAGCGACTACCAGCAGGTGACCCGCGAAGAGCTCCTCGCCCAGATACAACGCCTGACCGGAGACATCCTGCAGACGCCGCCCATGGTATCCGCAGTGAAAAAAAATGGCGTGCCGTTGTATAAGCTGGCGCGTAAGGGCCAGACGGTAGAGCGGCGTCCGAAACTGATTCACATCCATGAATTCAGCCTGCTTGATTTCGCGCCACCACGCGCCACATTCCACCTGCACTGCAGCAAAGGCGTATATGTGCGCACTCTGTGCTCGGATATCGGCGACGCCTTGGGCTGCGGGGCTCACCTGGAACAACTGCGCCGGATACAAAGCGGGGATTTCAACATCAGCAACGCCACTCCGCTGGACGAATTATTAAAAATGGACCACGCCCAGCTCGCTGAGCTGATGATACCCTTGCACCGCATCCTGCAGTCCAGGCAAGCTCCACGGACTTGAAAGATAATGAACGGTGCCAAGATAAAATCAACCATCCAACCCACCCCCCCCAGTAATTCGCATTATGGCTGGCGCCTTCTGCCGCCTCGTGCGGCAGGGACACAAGATTGGCTGGCAAAACTTACTTTCCCATCCAATTTCTTCACCCACGACGCAAGCTTGCGGGGATTTAAAGGCCATAATTATAATTGCTGCCAACCTCCTTCCGGAAGTGAATCAAGCATAACAATAGATTAAGGGTATAATCCCGCGCCCGCAGTAATGAAAATTCTTCAGAAACTTAACGACTTGCAAAACAAGCGGCGGCCAATTCTACTGGCAGCCGGGTTTTTTGACGGCGTGCACCGCGGACATCAGGATCTTATCCGCCGAGCGCTGGCCGCTTCCCGGCGCGGACTGGGCCAGACCTGGATCATGACGTTCAACCCACATCCCAAAAAAATATTGAGCCCGGCAGCGGCCCCCGCCCTGCTGACATCCACAGCCCATAAATTACGCCTTCTGGAAGCGTTGGGCGTCAGCGGCTGCGTGGTGGCGCCTTTCACGCAAGCCACCGCGCGCCAGGAACCGGAAGCTTTTATCGCTGCTCTCAAGAAGGCGATTCCCAACATCTCCCGTCTTTATATCGGCCTGAATTGGAAATTCGGACGGAATGGACGGGGCGATGCAGCGCTCCTGAAGAAAATGGCTCCCGGCCACGATTTTCGGGTCGTGGCCATTCCACCAGTCCGCTGGCGTGGCCACCCCATCTCCAGCACGCGCATCCGGCGGGCAGTCGCCGGCGGCCGGATGGCAGATGCCGCCAACATGCTGGGCCGTCCCTTCAGTGTTTTGGGCACCGTACGCCATGGTCGGAAGATAGGACGAACTATGGGCATTCCCACTGCCAATCTGAATTTTCTTAACGAGGCCTGTCCGCCGCAAGGCGTCTATGCGGTCACGGCGCTGATTCGCGGTAAGCGCCACGCAGGTGTGGCCAACCTGGGAATAAGACCCACCTTTCCCGGACCAGGATCGCGTCAACCGATCCTAGAATTACACGTTCTCGATATGTGCCAGGATCTATACGGTGAAACGCTGGAGATATTTTTTTTGAAACGCCTCCGTGCGGAACGAAAATTCTCCACACCGGCAGCCCTGCGCAACCAGATCGCGCGCGATATTATCCGAGCCCGCGGGCTCATGCCGGCAGCACAAAAACGGTCGTAGAAATAAATCAACTATACCCCTTTACAAATTCACAACGATTTCCTATAATCGCGCCCTGAATAAGAAAAGGAAAAGACAACCGACGCGGAAGATGCCATGCAAATAAAAACAAAAAAAGAAATCACTGAAGAATTTAAGTCCCACGAAAAAGACAGCGGTTCTGCCGCCGTCCAGATCGCTCTCCTAACCCATCGCATCGAACAGCTCACTGAACACCTCAAGGCCAACGCCAAAGATCACAGTTCGCGCTACGGCCTGATCAAGATGGTGAGCGCACGCCGCAAGTTGCTGGACTATCTCCAGCGATCTGAAACCGAACGCTACCAATCCGTTATTGAGCGTTTGAAACTGCGGCGCTAACCCGGAAGCCAAGCATACCGGAGATGCGTCACCGCCCTCAAACTCGGGCGACGCCCCGGCCCGCAAAGCTTCTCATCAAAAAGAAAAGGTTCAAAACACAGGCTCATTTATGAATACAGCATCCTTCGTTGAAACGCCCCTCGGCTCCAAGACATTGCGCATCGAAACCGGCACCCTGGCCCAGCAGGCAGCGGGCGCCGTTACCGTGCGCCTCGGCGATACCATCCTGTTTTCCGCCGTCACCGCCGCCGAAAAACCTCGCGAGGGCATCGATTATTTTCCGCTGCAGGTGGAATACCGCGAAAAATACTATGCCGCCGGAAAATTTCCCGGCGGATTTTTCAAACGCGAAGCCCGGCCCTCGGAAAAAGAGGTCCTGACAGCTCGGTTTACAGACCGCCCCATCCGCCCTCTTTTCCAAAAAGGCTTCATCAACGAAGTGCAGATTAACAATATGCTGCTGTCGGCAGACGGCGAGAACGACGCGGATATTCTGAGCATCGTCGCCGCCAGCGCATCGCTGACCCTCTCCGAGTTGCCTTTCCATGGCCCCATCGGCGCCGTCCGGATCGGGAGAATTGACGGCGAGCTGATCGTCAATCCCACCAACGCCGAGCGCCAGCGCAGCGACTTGGATCTGATATACGCAGCCAACCGCGACATTCCGGTAATGATCGAAGGTTGCGCCAAGGAAATCAAGGAAGCAGACCTATTGACGGCCATGAAGTTTGCCCACGAGTTCTGCCGCAAATTGATCGACGCCCAACTCGAGCTACGACGCAAGCTGGGCAAGCCCGATAAAACGGTCACGGATGCCCAGCCGGATCAGACGCTCCTGCAAATGGCCTTGGACATCGCTGAACAGGACCTGTTGGCAGCGCTAATCATCCCGGAAAAAACTGCGCGTCGTTCGCAAATCAAGAAAAGCAAGGAAACCCTTAAGAGTAAACTCCTCGAATCCAAACCGGATACAACGGAGGAACAATTCCGGGCCATGTTCGACGAGCTCGAAATCCGCTTGGTGAGGCAAAACATATTGAAGCATCAGCGGCGGATCGGCGGACGCGTTTTCGATGAAATCCGGCCCTTGACCGGCAGCGTCGCCTTACTGCCACGGGTACACGGATCCGCACTGTTCAGCCGGGGCGAAACCCAGTCCCTGGGCACAGTCACCTTGGGTAGCCAATCCGATTCCCAGACAATTGACGTCATCACCGGCGGACCGGACAGCAAGACCGAAAAAAAATTCATGGTGCATTACAATTTCCCGCCCTACAGCGTAGGCGAAGTCGGCCGACTCGGATCGACTAATCGCCGGGAACAGGGGCACGGTGCCCTGGCCGAACGGTCTCTGGAACAAGTCATGCCACCGGATTATCCCTACACCGTGCGCATGGTTTCGGATATCATGGGCTCCAACGGATCTTCATCCATGGCCAGCGTTTGCGTCGGAAGCCTGGCCCTGATGGATGCCGGAGTGCCGATCACCAAGCCGGTCGCCGGTATTTCTATCGGACTGTTCAGCGACGACCGCCAGGCCGTGCTGGTCACCGACATCAACGGCGAGGAGGACCACTGCGGCGATATGGACTTCAAAGTGGCCGGGACACGCGACGGAATCACCGGCTTCCAGGTTGACCTTAAAATTCATGGACTGTCTTGGGACGTGGCAGCATTGGCTTTCGAAGCGGCTCGTCAGGCGCGCCTGCGAATCCTGGACTTCATGGCCACACTCATCGCCGCGCCGCGGGAGAAGATGTCACCCTATGCCCCACGGATAACGGTGGTTAAAATCCATCCGGAAAAAATCGGCGAGCTGATCGGGCCGGGCGGCAAGAACATCCGCCGCATTACCGATCTGACCAACGCCCAGATTGACATCGACGACGACGGCACGGTTAATATTTTCAGCGCCGACGCGGCGTCCATGGAAATGGCGGTGCGCGAAGTCAGCCTGATCACGGCCGAGGCAGAAGAAGGCGTCATCTACAACGGCACCGTCACCGGCATAAAGGAATTCGGCGCTTTCGTGGAAATCATCCCCGGCAAAGACGGCTTGGTGCATATCAGCGAACTGGCCGATTTTCGTGTGCGAAGCGTGGAGGATGTTTGTAAGATCGGCGACCAGATGTGGGTCAAATGCATCGGCATCGACGATCGCGGCCGCGTCAAGCTCAGCCGCAAGGCGGCGATGCAGGAGAAGGGATTGAGCGACCAGCAGCAGTAGGTGCCAAAAAGTGCTTATTGACGGGCAAGGGTCTATGCCGCCATGAGTTCTGATTGTATTTTTTGCAAAATAGTGGCGGGCGCGCTCCCTTCTTATAAGGTGTACGAGGACGACGCCACCTTGGCCTTCATGGATATCGGGCCCATAATCAGTGGCCATACGCTGGTTATTCCCAAAAAACATTATGACCCCCTGATCCAAACTCCGCCAGAGGTTTTGGGCCAATTGATCGCCGTGGTTCAAAAAATAGCGGCGGCGCAAACACGCGCTCTGAAGGCCGACGGCATCAATGTCATGCAATCCAATGGCAAGGCTGCAGGCCAGGTGGTGCCCCACATTCATTTCCACGTAATCCCGCGTTTCCTGCAGGATGGCCACTCTTGGAACTGGCATCCCAAACCCGATGCCGACCCCTATGCAATCCGTCAATTGGCCGAAAGCATCAAAGGCGCCCTACCCAACGCCTTGGTCAAGAGCAAAAGTTAGTTCCGTAGGGATTACGCTATTATCTTCACGGCAAAGTCGCTTGCAGAAATCCCCTGCGGAACTGCCATGCGCCCCCCTGTCCGAGCCGCATGACGTCTGCTCTTGACCTGCCCACCCCTCATAGTGTAAAAACCTATCTGTTATGCGAATTATTACTCAGGAAGAAACCGCTCAGATACTGAAAGAAGATCCGCGTTATGCGGCGGACGCCTATCTCTTTGTCGGCGAAGCGCTCGAGTTCACGACAAAGAAACTTAAAAAACCAGCTACCGGTCTCAGCCGCCACGTCAGCGGGGGCGAGTTGCTGGAAGGAATCAGGATTTTTGCGCTCCAGGAATACGGGCCTATGTCCAAAACCATCCTCAACGCTTGGGGCGTCCACGATTGCCGCGATATCGGATATATCGTTTTTAATATGGTCAACAAGCAAATCCTTGGTAAAACCGAGGAAGATTCTCTCGCAGACTTCAATAATGGCTTTGACTTCGAGACCGCTTTTCGCACGCCGTTCAAGCCGGAAAAGAAATGCAGAATGCAGAATGAAAAATGAAGGGTTCATTTTCAAAACAACTTTGTACCGCTTTTGCCATGTTTAAGCGCCGTGGCCCGGCCGCTCTGTTGCGTATCCTGTATACTTCATGCTTAATTCTTAATTTAACGCCAAACCTTTTCGCGATGACCAGGCAAGCAAACATCGAAAATACCACAACCGGCATGACCAACGGTTTAACCCGGGTCGTCCTCGACAACGGACTGATCGTCCTGATCAAGGAGGATACTTCCGCTCCCTTGATCTCGGCCCAGATCTGGGTCGGCACCGGCTCCGCCGACGAACAGGAATATTTCGGCGGTGGGCTTTCCCACTGGATGGAGCACATGATCTTCAAGGGCACGCCTACGCAGCTGCCCGGCGCGATCGCTAAAACTATCGGCGACCTCGGCGGCAACATAAACGCCTACACCTCCCTCGACCGTACTGTCTTCCTGGTTGACGCACCCGCGCCGCGCTGGCGCACCGCCCTGGAAGTCCTGGCGGATGCCCTGCAAAACGCCTCCTTCCCTGAAAATGAATGGCAGCGCGAAAAACAAGTCATCCAGCGCGAGATGGCCATGGGCGAAGACAGCCCGGACCGCCGAATTTCCCGTCTGCTATGGGAAACAGCTTACCGCGTGCACCCCTACCGGGCACCAATCATAGGCTATCCGGATGTGTTCAATACGCTTACTCGGGATGATTTGCTGATTTTCTTCCGTAGGAATTACAGGCCGGACAACATGATTCTGGCGCTGGCCGGCGATATTCGCGCCGCGGAAGCGGAATCCGCTATCCGGGAACTGTTCGGCGCCCGGCAGCGACGGGCGCACGCGCCGGCGTTGTTGCCGGCGGAACCGGAACAAATCGCTGAACGGAGTGCACGTCATGCCGGCCCGTATGCCGCAACCCGGGTGGCAGTCTGCTGGCACACGGTTGCCTTGAGCGACCCCGACGCGCCCGACTTGGATCTACTGGCCACAATCACGGGTAACGGCAGGAGCTCCAGACTGACTCGCGCCATCAAAGACAAACTCAAGCTGGCCCACACAATTAGCGCCTGGTCGTTCACCCCTCGCGATAAAGGGTTGTTCGGTATAAGCGCTGTCTGTGATCCCGGTCTGGAATCGGCTCTCATGCAGGCCATTTACGACGAAGCGCAGAGCTGGACTCGCGAGCCGTTTGCAGCAGCCGAGATTGAAAAAGCCCGCCGCATGATTCTGCTTGACACTATTTCGTCATTCCAGACCGTACAGGGACAGGCCTATAGTTTTGCCTCCGGCGAATTCTACACCGGGTCACCCGTTTTTTTTCAGACCTATCTCCAACGCCTGGAAAAGGTCACGCCCGAGTCCGTAATGGCCGTCGCACGCAAATACCTGCGAACTGAAAACCGGACCACGGCTATCCTGGCGCCGGAATCCACCAACTCCGCAGCCACGGCTTCCCCCGCCCCGCTCCCCGCAAGCAAGGTCGAAAAAATAACACTAACCAACGGCATACCCGTCCTGTTGCGTGAAAACCACAAATTGCCCATGGTCTGGATCTGCGCCGCCTGCAGCGGCGGCTTGCTCTTGGAAAACGAAACCAACAACGGCATCACCAGCATGATGGCGGAGCTGATGCTGCGTGGCGCCGGCGGACACAGCGCTGACGCAATCGCACAAACCGTGGAATCCCTGGGCGCCTCGCTGGCCGCCTATTGCAGCCGCAACAGCTTCGGATTACGCGCGCAATGCCTGTCAGGCGATGTCCCGGTCCTGCTGGAAATCATGGCCGACTGCCTGGTGGCTCCGGCCTTTGCGCCGGATGAGCTGGCCAAACTGAAGCCAATCCAGGTTTCAATCATTCAACAGCAAAGGGAATCTCCATTATTCGTCGCCCAGGAGGGACTACGGCAGGCGTTGTTCCCGGGCCATCCTTACCGGTTTTTACCAGAAGGCAGTCCTCTGGCCGTCGAAGCGGTCACTGTGAAGGACCTGCGGGCATGGCATGCCGGGCTGGTGGTAGATCAAAACCTTGTTCTGGCAATTTTTGGAGACATCGCGCCGGCTCAAGCACATACGCTGGCTGAGCGTTATTTCAAGAACGTCCCGACGGGCCCTCGCCCGCAGGCGGCATGCGCCAAACCCCATCCCGTGTTACCGCAGTGTGTGCACCGGATGGAACCGCGCGAACAAGCCGTTTTTATGGCCGGCTTCCCCGGCATTGACCTGTTCGATCCGCGGAACGACGCCTTGAGCATTCTGCAGCAAGCCCTGACCGGACTATCCTCCGATCTATTCGTCTCGATCCGCGACAAAAAGGGGTTAGCCTACTACACCGGCGCCATCCAGCAACCCGCTGTCATGCCAGGCCTTTTTGCCATCTACGTAGGCACCCGGGCTTCGGCACTCCCAGAGGTGCAAGATTTGGTTCGGCAGGAAATACTGCGAGTCGCAGGCGAAGGCATCCGGGCAGACGAGTTTGAACGCGCCCGGAGGAAGCTGATCACGGACCAAGCCCAGCGGCTGCAACAGAATGGCGAACTGGCCCAGGAATGCGCTCTGAACGAGCTTTACGGACGTGGCTGGGCCTACAGCCTGGAAACAGAAAACCGTCTGCAAAACGTCACACTGCAAGCGATCCGGGACGCAGCCGCTTCCATTTTACACACCAACCAAATGGTGATTTCAATAGTGGAACCGGAAAAAGATAAAACGGAATAATTGCCTGCCGGATTCTAACCAGGTGCAGCAAAATACTGTATCCACCCTTGTTGCCCAGGGAGGGGCAAGCGACAATTGCGAACGCCGTTCTGAAACTGCCTAAAGCGGCCGATTTGAAAATGGATATAATTCGGATTTTTTTAAAGATATTCTTATCTGGTTCGCTGGTTATGATTTTTATATGGGCTTTCCGCAATGGTGGGGCGAGGCGTCCCTGCCTAGCCGTTCCGAGATCGGATCACCCGCAGGGTTCACCCTGCCGAAGGGAGCGGTTACCGCATTTGGCGCCAATATAATTATTTTCCATCCATTTCTAAATCGGCCAAAAGCCCGTTTTCGACCGGCGTTGACACAGCTTGCTTCGCCATGGACAAAGCGCAAGCTATGCTTGCGCACTTCATACTTCAGAACGGGGGCATTTCATCGGCATCCTGACGGCGTTTATCCTCGATGGCTTGAATGCGAGCCTTGGTGCGCTGGCCAGCGTCCACCGCAGTCTTACCGGTAAACCCTTCTATCGCCTGGCGGGCTGTCGATTTTTCTTCCGCCGGCTGGGCCGGCGGCGCATTGGAAGCCGCGGGCGAAATCGTCATTTTTTCTACCGGCGCACAACCTGCCATCCAGATCAATGTTATTCCAATTCCAAGGTAAACTATTCTGGTCATCTTCCCTCCTTATGGCTTATGTGGGGCGCAATGATATTTGATGGAAAAAGTCGTGATATTTATCACGATACG
>CAZALU010000001.1:76957-103035 GCA_964486075.1 uncultured Verrucomicrobiota bacterium | reverse complement strand
GTGCCAACGCGGTCACGTGTTGATGGCCGCGTAAAACGCGGCCAAACGGGGTTAATCACGTTATAACATTTTTTTGAATATATTTTCTCTTTTTTCGCACATTTCGCGTGTTTCGTAGTTAAAAACATTCTTTCCGAGTAAGCTCTAATTAGAATTGCTGCATATTGGGTGGAATCACCATGTTTAATGTAATTTGGAGCGACAGCCTGGAGCGATTGGCCGATGAACTATTTGATCATCTGCAAGCTAATCCACTTGATCAACCACTCCAGAAGGAGTGCCTCGTGGTAAACAGCCCGACCATCGAAGGCTGGCTGAAGCACCAATTTCTGTATGGCCGCAGGGGCAAGGGGGGTCAGCGGGTCCTGGCCAACTGGGATGTGCAATATCTCTACGTGTTTATCAACGACTGGCTGTTCCGGATGTCTCACGAGCACGACATGCTGCGGAATGCCAGTCAACACCCCTATTCAAAAGACTGCCTGCGCTGGCGGCTTTTTAAGCTTCTCCACGATGAATCCCTGACTGAGCTCATCACCCCCCTGGCCGACTATCTTCAGGGCGGACACCAGGCAGACGCTTTAGCTCAACGCAGACGTTTCGATCTTGCTGCCAGGTTGGCCAAACTTTTCGATGACTACCAGGTGTATCGCCCCGATCTGCTCATGCAGTGGCAGAAGTCCCAACCTGACAAACCTGAGGAAGAGATATGGCAGGCGGCGCTCTGGCGAAAACTGGCTGGTGAACAAATAAAAGAGACTTCATATCTCCAGCAGTTTTGTGACATTGACGCAAAGCTGAAGGACTGCAAGATTAAGGAGGCCTACAAACGCGTGACCGTGTTTGGGATCGCCACCATGCCTCCGCCATATATCCATTTCTTCCAGCAGTTATCCAATCTGGTTGACGTGCGTTTTTATGTTTTCAATCCTTGTAAGGAGCAATGGGATGAAGACATGACGGAAAAAGAGCGCGATAAACGAAAACAATCCCGGGCACAGCAATCTGTATTACAGGGGTTCGATGAGACCCATGACTACCTGGAGACCGGCAACCCGCTGTTGAGTTCGCTGGGCAAGGGCTGCCAAGCCTACCTGGCCGAACTCCTCGACCGGACCGGTGGCCAAACAACAGAGATCTTTGATGAAAGAGATGATGATTCCGTGCTCCACGTGGTTCAGAAAGATATCCGTGACCGGCGTATGCTGGAAGATAGTTTGCCGGGTGAGTCGGATGCGACGCGGACGCGGGATATTCTTAAGCCGAACGTCATAAAAGATGACCCGTCCGTTCAGATTCATATCTGCCACAGTCCGTGGCGCGAGGTGCAGGTACTGCACGATCATATACTTAAGTGGTTCGCGGATGATCCGGAACTCCAGCCCCGTAATATCCAGGTTCTGGTAAGCGATATGGATGTCTATGCGCCTTACATCGCCGCGACCTTTTCGACACCTGATCGAAATGCGGGCCGAACCATCCCGTATGTTGTGACAGACCGCAGCCCGCTGGCCACGAACATGGTGGCCTCCGCCTTTCTGCTACTGCTGGAACTGCCGGCTGGCCGCTACAAGGCCTCTGAAGTGATGGACCTGTTCGAGGTGGAACCCGTTCGCCAGGCGTTCGGACTGGAAGCAACGGATGCTTCCAACCTTCGTGCCTGGGTCCGCGAAAGCGGGATCCGCTGGGGAATTGACAAAGCACACTTGCGCCGTTTTGCGGGGCCGGATGCCCAGGAGGTAACCACCACTTGGCGTAGCGGGCTGGATCGGATGTTGCTTGGCTATGCCGTGGGACGGGCTGAAAAGACCGCGCCGCCGGGCGACATTCTGTCGGTTGGGGAACTTGGGACAGTCGCCGTGTATGACGCTGTCGAAGGCAGTACGGCCGGCGACATGGGGAAGTTGCTGAACTTCTTTGATGCACTCAGTAACGTTGCGGTGGAATTTACCAATCCCGTCCCGCCAGATGACTGGGCAAAACGGCTGGGGTCAACTATTGACCGGTTTTTCATCAGCACGAATCAGACCTATCGGGAAATCGCCGCCCTCCGGCGGGCTGTGACGGATTTCGCCGGGACAGCCAAAGTTGCCGGCATGACAAGTTCCATTTCCCTTGACGTGGTGGCCACATACCTGCGGCAACACCTATCGGATGCCGTGTCCGGGGATGACACGGCGCAGAATGCGGTTGTGTTCTCCGCCTTGCGCTCCATGCGGAGCGCGCCACGCCGGATCATCTGTCTGCTGGGTATGAACGATGGCGCGTTTCCACGCAGCGACCAGCGTCCCAGCTTTGATCTCATGGCCCGCAAGCGGCGCTGGGCGGACCGGTCACGCCGGCTGGATGATCGCCATGCGTTTCTCGAAGCCTTGATGTGCGCGCGGGAGCAGCTCTACATCAGCTACATCGGGCGGACAGACCAGGCCAACGAAAAGATGCCGCCCTCCACCGTGGTCACCGAATTGCGCGAATACCTAGCAACGGCATTGGAGCTTCCCCGGGCGCCGAAGTCCAGGGACGGCCAGGACCTGCTTTACTGCGAGACTTTGCACCGCCTGCAGGCTTTCCACCCCGCCTACTTTAGCGCCAAGGACGGACTGTTTTCCTATTCCCGCTCGAATTGCGCGGCGGCGGAAAACCTGGTCAAAGGGCAGGCAGAGGAGCAGACGCCTCCGGCAGATGGGAAGCATGCTGGCAAACAGGAAACATCGGCTGACGAAAGCGCGATAACGATCCCGCTCGCGCAAATCCAGCGTTTCTTCGTTAATCCCGCCCGGCACTACTACCAGAATGTTCTCCAGGTCAGGTTTGATGATGACTCCGGGGCCATCCCGGACACCGAGTTGTTCGCGCCCAACTCTTTGGAAAAATACAAACTGCACAGCATAATTATAGAATCCCAGTTGGAGAGTTTGGAGCAGGATAACGTCTTCAAACTTCTCAAGGCGCGGGGTGTCGCCCCGCTGGGCGAGCCGGGGCGTCAGTATGCGGCCCGCGAGTGGCGAGTTATTCAAAGCTACCTTGGCCGGCCGGTGCACTGCAGTGGCAGCATAAAAATGAAGGACATCCTTTTGGCGCAGATGGCCCAGAAACAGGCCAAAACGGTTTGTCTTCCGATCGGAGAGGGCGTTCAGCTCAGCGGCACATTCCATCTGGTATCACTCGAAATACGCCAGCAGACTCCGCTTATCTATCATCGTTACACGGAAATAAAAGCCAAGGATTACCTGAATGCCTGGATCGCGCACTTACTTCTTTGTTGCGCTGACGAACAGCATGAGACATGGGTTATGGGCGCGAGCAAAGAAATGCCCAATGCCGTGGTCTACAAGCCTCTGCCTCGCGATACGGTGGAGCCATTGCTTAAACGGTTAGTTCACCTGTTCCGGAAAGGACAGGGGCTGATCCTGCCTTTCGCGCCTGCGGTTTCAAGGGCCTTTGCCGTGGAGATGCAAACAAGCCAGAATAGAGAATCGGCTCGGCTGTCCGCAATAAAAGTGTGGCGATCAGGCCAATATCATCGGGGCGAAGACGCCGATCCTTACCTGTGCCGGGCATTCGGAGAGGATGGACCGATGGCTTGTAAGGATTTCGATAAAACTGCAACAGATGTTTACGATCCGCGCTTCTTGCAAGCAATGGCAGGGAGCGAAGATAAGCAAGACGATGAGGAGGATGATGACGGCGCTGAATGATCATGTTTTTAAACCCGGTTTCAACCTTTGCCGGAAATGCTTGATTGAAGCAAGCGCCGGGACGGGCAAGACCTACAGCATCCAGACCCTCTACCTCCGGCTGGTGGTTGAACAAGGGTTGACGGTCCAGCAGATCCTCGTCGTCACTTTTACCGAGGCCGCCACCAAGGAACTCCGCGACCGCCTGCGCGGCGTGCTCCAGACAGCTCAGCATTGCCTGAAGGCTCCGGCACCCGGCAAGGAAATGAGCGAAAATGACAAACAGGTGCGCAAGATTTTGGAGCTACCACTCCAAGCGCTTCCTCCGGGGAGTGATCAGCAAAAAGAGCGGCGGAACCGGCTCCGCTGGGCCTTGCTCGATTTTGATGAGGCGTCCATCTTCACGATCCATGGGTTTTGCAGCCGGGTGTTAAAGCGCTTTGCGTTCGAGTGCGGCCATCCGTTTGACGCCGAGTTGGTCCCGGGCGCCGGCGCTGTGGTCACCGAATTGTGCGAGGACTGGTGGCGGAAAAATATGTATCCGGCATCCTCCCGGTTCAAATGCCAGATTTCTACCCGGAACGATAATATTCTTACGCTCGACCGTCTGAAAGCCGTGGCGACCCAATGGATCGGCAAGCCGGATTCCAAGCTCGTCCCGGAACCGGATGCCAACACACCGGACGAGGCTCAAATCAAAGAGGCTATTCGTGGCCTGGCTGATAAATGGAAGGCCAATAGTGCGGCCATCAAGACGGCGCTAAAGGATGCCCGGGCACAGGGATACCTGACGGATGAGTTCGCTGACACCGTGCCGGCCGCCCTCGATAAACTTGTCAACGAGCATAGCGCCCATGAGCTTGCCATTTTATCCGCTATTTTAGATTTTATCGCTCTCCCCAACATATCAATCATGAATCACTACGTCATCCCCGCCAAGGTGCAATCATTCATCACGGCTTGTCAAAGCGTTAACAAGATACTTAAAGACCAGGGAATAAACGTGGCCAAGGGACAATGGAAAACTCCGGAAAATGGCATCACCCAGGAGAAATGGAACAGTCAATTGGATATACTCGCTGAAGCTTGGAGTCAGTCCCAAAATGAAGTCCAATATTTTATCGGCAATGCCATGTCATATCTCACAAAAGCCGGCACAGAAAACCTATGCGATGAGGCCAAGAGAAAAGAGGTCTTTGATGCTTTTGCCAACCCGCAAGCCAAGGCCAAGACCATCAAGAGTGCGCTAAACGCGTTTTCCAAGATCAAGAAAAGAGACAAGCTGGAATGGGAAATACCGCCTGAAACCAGCGAGTTCGTGGCCACCGCCAATGCGCTTTTGGAAGCTATGAAAGTATGGCTGACCAGCGAGCTTGTAAAGGCCGTGCAAGCGGTAAGCACGGGATATGTCGCGCACAAGCGCGACCGCACAACACTTACTTATGACGACCTGCTGGTGAATGTGCGTGCCACGTTACGCGATCCTGGCCGGCGAGACCGCTTCCTGGCGGGTCTGCGCCGGGAATACAAGGCGGCCCTGATTGATGAGTTCCAGGACACGGATCCCGTCCAGTTTGAGATATTCAAAACGGTTTTCATGAACAGCCCGACCGCCTTGCCGGTATTCCTGGTCGGTGATCCCAAGCAGGCGATCTACTCCTTCCGGGGTGGGGATATTTACGCTTATTATGCCGCATCCAACGAGAACGAAATCCCGTCCGACAATGTCTTTGCCTTGGATACCAATTACCGGTCGGAAGATCGTTTGATCGCCGGGGTAAACCAAATCTTCAAAGACCCGCCGCTAGGAAGCGGGGCCGAATGCACTTTCCTGAATGAAAAAATCAAATATGCGGAAAATTTGAAAGCTCAGGGCAAGAACAAGGATGAATGTCTCTTGATTGATGGATGCCCTGACGAAGCTCCCTTTAAAGTATGGTTCTACCCGTGTGACGAAAAAAGACAACCACCCGGACAACTAAGCCCGTTTGCCCGCCATATCTATGCCGACACGGCTGAAGAAATTGTGCAAATCCTTAATGACGATAAAACCACAATTGGCACTAAACGCATTCAACCTTCTGATATTACAATTCTCGTTCTGACCCATGCCGAGGCATCTATGACAGCCAGGGAGCTGGCGCAACGGAACGTGCCTGCAGTCAGACAGAGCACGGGTAAGGTATTTGAGAGCGCCGAGGCCAGAGACATGGCCCTGGTCCTGGCCGCAATCCAAGAGCCCCGCAACCCACGGCGCATCCGGAGCGCCTTGGCGACAGACCTGTTTGCCTGCACGGATGCAGAGATCGCGTGCCTGGCCAACGGGGAACATATAACCGGAGCGCAGGTTGGCACAAGTTCCAGCGGCACCGATGCTTCTGACCAGGACCGCCACAAGCCAACGTCAATGGAAGACTGGATCACATTCTTCCAGGAGATTCACGACCTGTGGCGGAAGCATTCCTTCATCGCAGCCTTAAACCGGCTGATCGGGCATACCGGCATGCGCGCGCACCTGGTGGGCCTGGATTTCGGAGAGCGGCGGCTAACTAACCTGCTCCAACTTGTAGAGCTGACGCATCACGCTGTAGTTGCACAGCGTCTTTCCATGGAAAACACGCTGACCTGGGTTGCCCGGCAACTCGACCAGGCAACCCGGGAAGATAACAACGAATACGAAATGCGCCTGGAAACGGATGACGATGCCGTCAAGATCATGACCATCTTCCACAGCAAGGGGTTGCAGTTCCCGATTGTGTTTGTGCCGACAATGTGGCGACGGCAGCCATGGAAGAATCCGCGTTCCAATGTGCTGGAATACCACACCGACGTTACCGGCGGCACATCTGCGGCTATCCAACCCCTGCTTATGGACCTGACGGCGGCTAAAGAAGGCGAAAGCAAATGGGAGCAGGAAAGGCGGGAAGAGGATATTCGCCTTTTCTATGTTGCCGCAACCCGTTCCATCAATCGAACCTATATAATGTGGGGCGGCGCCGGGGAAAAATCACCACTGGCGCATATCCTCGGCACTGACGAGAAAATAGAAGAACGGATCCGCGCGCGCATGGCGCCGGGCGAGAGTTTGGCTGTAACCGTTAAGATTCGCACTGATCCCGTTACGACAACAAAGTATCGACCGGCCTTACCCATCGGAATGTCAATATCCTGCCAGACTGAATCATGCCACTGTAAGAAAGAACCTGCCGTGGATAAGACGCACGGACATTCCAGCTTTTCCGCCATCGCCCCGGGGCATGGAGGTGGGGCAGGCAACGCGATGGAGCGCTATGACTTTGACGCGGTAGATGTGCCAAAAATCGAGCCAGCCTTGGGAGATATAGCGCAGGACATTACGCTCCTCAACTTTCCCGCGGGCGCCAAGACGGGGGAATGCTGGCACCGTATCCTGGAAACCATTGACTTCAAGGCCAGCGATGAGGAAATCCGGCGGGTGGTCAAGGAACAGCTCGGCCTCTTTCGCCTGGATAAGGGCAAAACCGAGAAAATCGTTCAACAGAAGCGCAATATCGTCGAGAAAATGGTTAAAGATCTGTTGCCGCTCGAATTATGCGATGATCATGGCAAGGCCCTTCTTAAGTTATCCAATATTTCCCTGTCGGATCGGTGCTCTGAAATGGAGTTCGATTTTTCGCTCCCGCCTTGGACACCTGAGGAAGAGCAAAAAGACGGACGGCGTACCAAGTTGATTACAGAGGTCCTCAAGAAACACTGGACTGGTAATCCAGAGAAGCTGGGATTCCTAGCCAAGTTGGAGAGATGGGACCGGCAGATACCCCGGGGGTTCATGACCGGCTCCATTGACCTGGTTTGTGAGCATGGGGGCAAGTATTACATCATTGACTGGAAATCAAATCGCCGCACGGGCCGGATAGAGGATTTCAAACTTGATGACCTTAGGAAAGAAATTGCGGAAAACACCTACTTCCTGCAATACCTCATTTATACGGTAGCCGTCCATAACTACCTGCGGGGATGCAAAAAAGATTACGAATACGAGAAACATTTTGGCGGTGTCTTTTATCTTTTCCTGCGCGGGCTCGATGCGGAAGGCCATGGGATTTATTATGATCGACCCACTTGCGATATGATTAGCGATCTTTCCAACGTCCTGGGGGATTTCTCATGAAGATGCCGGAAGACCTGGACAACCTCTTGAAGGAGGGTTCCTTAAGGAGTCAGGACTATTTTTTTGCTGATTTCATCGGCCGGGCCTGCGGCTTTGACGATAAAAACCTCCTCCTTGCCGCGGCCCTCGTCAGTCACGCCGTCGGCAATGGCAGTGTTTGTCTGGACCTTGAGGAAAAGGCCGGCGCCAAATTTCCAATTGATGATGACGTGGAGTCCGAGGCGACATTGCCAGGTGAAGGCGCTGTTCAGAAAACAAAGATCACCCTGCCGACACAGGCCGAGTGGCTTGAGTCGCTGAACGCAGCCCAGGCGGCCGCCTGTATCGGCAAACCTGGCGCCCCATTGGTAAAGCCGCTCGTTCTGGACGGGCATCGCCTTTATCTCTATCGCTACTGGCGTTATGAACGCGCTGTGGCTGCGGCGCTGAGTGACCGGGCGAAGACCCTGGCCGGCCAGAAGCTTCCCGGCTGGTTCGGCGCAAGACTGGCTGCCTATTTTACCGTCCCCGATAAATACAAAGATAATGAGTCGGCTCAAACCGCGTTGAATGTTCAAAAGCTAGCCGCGCTGTCTGCATTCCGGAACCGGCTAACCCTGATCAGCGGCGGGCCCGGAACGGGCAAGACCTTCACCATTGCCAGTGTGCTGGCCTTGCTGGTTGAGCAGGCGATCGAGACAAAGACTCCCATCCGCATCCGGTTGGCCGCGCCGACCGGCAAAGCCGCCATGCGCATGGTGGAAAGTATCCGTAAGGCAAAACAAGCAATGCAGTTGGAGGACTCCATCAGGAAGGCCATCCCAGAGGAGGCCTCAACACTTCATCGCCTGCTGGGCACTGTGCCTGGCTCTCCGTATTTCCGACACAACGCGGAGAATCCTCTCAATGCTGAAGTCGTCATCGTTGACGAGGCCAGCATGATAGACTTGCCCATAATGGCCAAGCTGATTGACGCGTTGACGTCGGAGGCAAGACTGATCCTGCTGGGCGATATGAACCAGCTCGTGTCCATTGAGCCCGGACATGTCTTTGGGGATATCTGCTCCGCGGCAAGCGCTCCCATGGCGTTTTCGCCGGCGATTCATAAGGACTATCGATCCGTCGGCGGCCAGGATTTCGTCGGAAACACAATCACATGGGACGGCAAGCCGGGGTTGGGCGACTGCCTGGTGAAGCTAGACTTTAGTTTCCGCTTCCCGCCGGAAGGTCCCATTGGCAGAATCAGTGAAGCTATTATCAACCATAACCCTGATGCCGCCTGGAGTATCCTGTCCACACACGGGATGGGTGGCGCTCCTCAGGCTGGTGACACAGATGTCGGGATCGCCGGGCATTTGGCGCCGGAAAGTCTCTATGATAACGAGCGCCGGCCGCTCAAGGACCTCCGCCATGCCATTCTGGCCGGCTACAAGGCCTATCTGGATGCCGAAACGCTGGAACAATCTTTCAAGGCATTGGGCGCGTTCCGGATGTTGTCAGCGTTCCGAAAAGGCCGCTACGGCATCAACAGCCTGAACCGGTTGATCGAGGACGTATTGTCGTTGAAAGACGTGAAGCGAGAGACCATGTCAGAAGAATATAAGCCGAAGCGGGCTCTGGCAGCCGATTCCGAGTTCTACGAACGCCGGCCGATCCTGATCACAAAGAATGATTACTCGTTGAACCTGTTCAATGGTGATATCGGCATCGTTCTCGATGAACAAACCGATGCAACAGAGCCGGTCAGCGGCATGGAAAAAATACAAGGGTCAGGCGGCAGGCGCCGAGTCGCCTACTTCGAACGCACGGATAAAGACGGGAAGCCGACCTACGAGGCCATCTCGGTCAACATGCTTCCGCCTCACGAAACAGCCTTTGCTATGACGATCCACAAGATCCAGGGCTCCGAATTTGGCCAAGTGCTGATTCTGCTTCCGCCAAAAGACCACAAATTCCTGACTCGGGACCTGCTTTACACGGCCATCACGAGGGCAAAAACTCATGTCGAACTCTGGTGCACCGAAGAAATTGTCAAGGCGGCTGTTCTCCGGAAGACCATGCGCGCCTCGGGCCTGGGCGATGCCTTGCGGAACGCGGGAAACGCTCCGGCGTAGCATGCTTGGTGAAGCCTCTAGATGTTCTGGTAATTCCGCAATGAATGTCTTAAAAATTGCTTTGGCGACCGCCCATGATTTAGGGCAACCTGGTGTGCCCGTTGCATGATGCCTTGACCCTCAAGGTATCATGCTCATGCTGAAGAGTCTAAAAATGTCCGATACCGTGACATTGAAGTAGGCAAGGTAGCCAAAGACCTTGTAAATAAAGGAGAAAATGGCGGAATTCCAACGCTGGCAGGGTTGAAATGAGTGGCTGCCGGACTAGGATTTGAACCTAGACAAACAGATCCAGAGTCTGTTGTGCTACCATTACACCATCCGGCAAAGAAGCCCTGCAAGAACCATAAATAGGCGCTGAAAAAGATACCCGCCCGGGAGTCAAAGTCAAGCGTGGATTATCACTGTGCGAAAGTTGATTGCGAGTCGATGGCTCAGACTGAGGGGGAGGGGGCGAGAGCCCAAGACGCTACAGCCACGCCGCATGCCGCGGCTCTGTCTGGATCAGCAGCAGTTCCAGAATCATTGACTTCAGCGGGGCGATTTTATATTCTGCTTGTCGCTATGCTACCGCAATGGATCATCGAAAAAAAACGAGACGGCCGGACGCTATCGGACGAAGAGATCCGGTTCTTCATCAGCGGCTATGCGGATGGAACCTTGCCCGACTACCAGATGGCGGCCTTGGCCATGGCGATTCTGTGGCGAGGCGTGACCCCTGATGAAACCGCCTCCCTGACGCTAGGTATAAGGGATTCGGGCATTACGCTTGACACGGCATCGCTCGCGGGCCCGAAAATAGACAAACACTCCTCCGGTGGCATTGGCGACAAAATCTCGCTGGTCCTCGCCCCGCTGGCCGCCGCCTGCGGCCTGATGGTACCCATGATTTCAGGCCGCGGCCTGGGCATCACCGGCGGCACGCTTGACAAGCTGGAGTCCATCCCCGGCTACCGGGTCGGGCTGGAAGAGCAGGAAATACTGCGGGTCCTGGCCGCCTGCGGCTGTTCGCTAGTCGGCCAGACCGCTAAAATCGCGCCAGCCGACAAGAAGCTTTATGCGCTGCGCGATGTCACCGGCACGGTGCCTTCGATCCCGCTCATCATCGCCAGCATTCTCGGCAAGAAACTGGCGGCCGGCCTGGACGGCTTGATCATGGACGTCAAGTGCGGTTCCGGCGCATTCATGAAAACTCTTCCAGAGGCCGAGTCGCTCGCCAACCTGCTGATACAAATCGGAACGCGGTTGGGCCTGAACACGGCCGCGCTGATCACCGACATGAACCAGCCACTGGGCCGAACCGTCGGCAACGCCCTTGAGATGCGGGAGGCCATCGAAACACTGCAGAACAACGGACCCGCCGACGTGGTTGATCTTACGCTGGAGCTTGGCGCCCTGATGTTGATTATCGGCCGCAAGTCTTCTGACCGGGACGCGGCCCTCGCTCTTTTGCACGAAAAACTCCGGTCCGGCGTGGCCTGGGAAAGGTTTAAGACGATGGCACAACTCCATGGCGGAGACGTCCGGACACTGGATCAACCCGAACTACTGCCCACGGCGCCGATCCAAGAAGTCATGCCGGCAAGTCGCGCAGGCTTTATCAATCAGGTTGACGCCGAACTCATCGGCAAGGCATGTATCCTGCTTGGCGCCGGGAGGACCAGTGTGACCGATGTCATAGATCATGCTGTGGGATTTTCCGGTCTAAAGAAGATCGGGGAACAAATCGCACGCAACGAACCGCTGGCGCTCATCCATGCCCGCGACCAAGGCAGTCTGGCCCAAGCGCGCGCCATGGCCATGGCAGCTTTCGGCTATTCGGATGCGCCGGTCTCACCCCCGCCCCTGATCATCAAGCGGATTGAACCGAAACAATATTCTGAAACGCCGGGTTAGTCGGCATTATGCACAAAAGCATTGCCCCATATAAAAAACTTTCTCTCCGGAAACACTCAGGTTTTGGATTTTATTCGCCGGCGGCGAAGCTTTTCCAGTTCCAGCCGGAGCGGTCGCCAATACTCCGCATCCCGGGCGCGTTCTGCGAATTCTTCCTCCTGTAGAGCTTTCGCCAGATCATCTGCCTTGCCCGGCTGTGCCAACTTCAAAAGGGCCCGCTTGCGTGATGCGCGTGCGGCTTGAAACGGATAATCGGCGGCCAGAGCGATAAGCAGAGCCGGCGTTCGGGCCTCCAGCAGCCAGAATCGTATACGCTCCGGCGAAGGCGATCGATGGAATTGCCGATAATGGGCCTCGATCAAACGACGAATCATGGGCCAATCCTTGTCGCGTTGCGTCTTCTTGGCGGCCACCAGATCATTCGGGGCCAGCAGATCATGCTGCTCACCATCCTCGGTCTTAATGGTTGTTCGTCTCCGCCAAAGCGTTGCAAATGGCGCCACGCCGCGCAGGATCGCCATGATGTCCAGACGAAGTCCGGCCGTATCGGCCAGGTGACAACGGAAGTGCACGGCATGCCCTTTGCGGAGCCAGTGTGTTGACAAGGGCGGCAAGGCGATGGGTTCCGCTTGCAACTGCCGTAAGGCGGCACGCAGCCGGCTCAGGTTGGTTGCGGAAAGGTCGATGACGATATCCGTGTCACGGCTAAATTCGGCCGCGCCGTAAAACACGCAGGCCTGTCCGCCCATGAGCAGAAACCTCACTCGGCAGGTACGCAACGTCGAAAGGGCTTTGCGAATCGGGTTCGGGGTCAAGAGAGCCTCCGTTTGCCCTGTAAAACACCCACAAGCGGTCGGTGGCAGCCCAGCGTTGTTGCGGGGTCATGGAAAACCATTCCAGCCATTCGTCCGACTCGTGCAGCGGTTGATATTGTGTTGACATACAAATATCATCGCATATCCAGGCCATAATTCAAGCGCAATATGCTGAATATTCCGAACAAATTAATGCAGGTTGAAAAATCGGACGGCTTATGCTAAACACGATTATAACTTTTGTCCCGTCAGGAGGAGGCTATGCCTCCTCCGCCCTCTGAAAAATACAACCGGAAGAAACCTTGAATCCGCAACTGCTCAATCAAGCGGCGCTGGCCGTACGAAAGGTCTTTCCCAATGCCCGCCCCGCCGGCGGCTTGATTCTCGGCACCGGCTGGAGCGCGGCCGCGGAAGTATTCCAATCCCGGGGCACGCTGGCTTACCAGGATATTCCCGGCTTGGGCAACACCACCGTGCCCGGGCACGCCGGACAGCTGCTCTGGGGCGAACTGGCCGGCCGGGAGGCATTCGTTTTCCAGGGACGTCGCCACTGGTACGAAGGCGCCGGCTGGGATCCGATCGCCATTCCAATTTTTATTCTGAAACAATTCGGCGCTGATCTGGCGATCCTGACCAATTCCGCCGGAAGTATCCGTCCCGACTGGAAGCCGGGCACACTAATGCTGATTGAGGATCATATCAATGCCGTCAACAGCAATCCGCTGATCGGCCCGCACGACCCAGCCTGGGGTGAGCGCTTTCCAGACCAATCGCAGATTTACGATTCGGAGCTGAAGGCGCTGATGCAGCGCGCCGCCGACCGGCTCGCCATTCCCTTGGTCCGCGGGGTGTACCTGGGCGTGTCCGGGCCCGCATACGAAACGCCGGCGGAAGTGCGGATGTTCCGGACGTGGGGGGCAGACGCCGTGGGCTCCTCCACCGTCCCGGAAGCCATCTTGGCCAATGGCGCCGGATTGCGCGTGGCCGGCCTGGCCTGCATTACCAATCCGGCGGCTGGGATCGGCCAAGCTTCCCTGGCCCACCATGATATCCAAGCTCAAGCCGTACAATCCCAGGCGGTCATGACCGCCTTGATCAAAGGATTCTGGGAGGCATTGACGGCCGGCCACGGCCTGCTTGACGACGGGAGACGGATGCGCAAAGCCAAGCGTCTTGAGGACAAGACCCTCCACCTTAAGAAACATAGGCGGCAGCGCCGACCTGAGCTATAGTGTGTCAGCCTGAACAGCTATAGCGAAAAAAAATAATACACAAATATGAAAACAACTCAGGTACAGGCATTAATTCGTAAAGCGGCGGATGCCCGACGCCGGGCCTATGCGCCCTATTCCAAATTCCGCGTTGGCGCGGCGCTTTTGGGCGTAAATGATTGTGTTTTTCAGGGATGCAACATAGAAAACGCCTCCTACGGACTGACCATGTGCGCGGAACGCGTGGCCGTGGCCGCCGCCGTGACGGCGGGATGTCAGCGGTTCAAGGCCTTGGCCATCGTCGGCGGACGTCAGGAACCGCCCTATCCCTGCGGCGCCTGCCTGCAGGTGCTGGCCGAATTCTGCCGGCCCGATTGCCCGATCATCCTGGTGCCCGCCGGCCGGCCCGCGGCATTCCAGATTATGCATCTGCAGGACCTGCTGCCCAAACAATTTGTGCTGTCGCTAAAATAAAAAACGACAGGACGCCGTTTGTGCGGCAAGCTTTTACGGCCGGCGCCTCCTGTCGCCTTGCGTGGCAGGGACGACAGATTGGCTGGAAAAGAGCACTTTCCCAGCTAATCTCTGCACCCGCGATAAGGTCGCGAGGGTCTAAAGATCATAATGCGAATTGCTGGTGCCGAGAGGCCACTTATAGTGTTTCAGCTAAATATTAGGGCGAAGTTCTAAATTCAGACTTCCTGATCCGGGCGAAACATAGGCTGGCGCATCCATTGATTTAACGTCAGTCAGCCCGGATCAGGAAATCTGAAATTAAGCCCAACATGGGAATCCACCCCTCTCCCCTCCAAGGATAGGAGCCGACTGGCTCGCAATGTCTTATCATCTCCATGGAGGGGCATGGGGTGGGTTCTTTGATTTTCTGAAGATAATTACCTGAAGATCCATTTTACTTGGTCAACTCCCTTAAAACAGTTATGATCCCGCAATGATTCACCTGATTCCAACTCCGTTAAGCGAAGCCGCTGACCGAGCCGCAAGGCGGCTCCAGTCCGCCGGGTTTACCGCCCTGTGGGCCGGCGGCTGTGTCCGCGACATGATCATGCAGCGCGTTCCGAAAGATTACGATATCGCGACCGACGCCACACCTGACCAGGTCATGGCATTATTCCCACGCGCGGTTGCCGTGGGCAAGGCCTTCGGAGTCGTTCGGGTCATCATCGGCGATCACGAGTTCGAGGTTGCCACCTTCCGCCAAGACCATGTCTACTGCGACGGCCGCCGGCCTCAATCGGTAAGCTTTACAGATGAAAAAACCGACGCCCTGCGCCGAGATTTCACCATCAACGCCCTGTTCTTCGATCCGGCAACCGGCCAGATCCGCGATTACACCGATGGCCAGGCTGATATCGTCGCGCGCCTGATCCGCGCGGTGGGCAAGGCTGAAGACCGGTTCGCTGAAGACCACCTACGCATGCTGCGCGCCATCCGCTTCGCCGCGACCTTGGATTTCACTATAGATCCCGCCACATTCGAGGCCATTCGTAAAAACGCGGACCTCATCAAGAAAATCAGCGCCGAGCGGATCCAGCAGGAGTTGACGCGTACGCTCTTGGAATCGACGCAGCCGGGCGATGCCATCAGCATGATGCTGGATGCCGGACTGCTGCAAGCGATTCTGCCGGAGGTCGTGGCCATGCACGGCCAGGCCCAGCCGCCGCAGTTCCACCCGGAAGGTGATGTTTTTACGCATACCATGCTGATGCTTAACGCCATGGCTGCCGGGCAGACGGGCAGTTCGCCCAGCCTGCGCCTGGCCTACGCTGTCCTGCTGCATGATATAGGCAAGCCGCCGACCGCTCAGCTAGTGGAAGGACGCATCCGTTTCAACCAGCACGCAACACAGGGCGCCGGTTTGGCGGAAACCATGCTCAAGCGCTTACGTCTGCCATCCGACGATATCAAAGCCATTGTTTTCTGCGTTGCCAATCATATGCGGTTCATGGATGTCCGTAAAATGCGGCGCGCTACCCTGCATCGGCTGGTTGGCGCGCCCACGTTTCCGCTCGAACTGGAACTGCACCGCCTGGACTGCGCGGCCAGCCATGGCGACATGCAAAACTTTAATTTCCTGAAGGACTTCGAACGGGAATACCGGGCAACTCCGGTGCTGCCCAAGCCCTGGATCAGCGGCCACGATCTGCTGGCCCTGGGAGTGCCGGACGGGCGCGAGATCGGGCGCTGGAAAAAACTGGCCTACGACGCGCAACTGGAAGAAACCGTTGCCAACCGGGAGGAATCGCTGGCCTGGCTGAAGAAACTGATTGCCGCAAAACGCGCGGAAAGCGCCTGAAGGCGCCGCCGTTTCATTGGGCCGGCGGCCGCGATGCGCGCAGTTTGACCCTAAGATCGGAAAAAAAGACGGTGGCCTGGGCTGGCTGACGGGCATAAACAATCAGGGCGGTCAAAACACATGGCGGATTGAGCCGGCGATTGGCGTCTCCGCCATCCCAGACCGCTTCCGGTCCTGGTATGGGCGCCTGCAGCTCCTGCCAGCCTGCATTATTCACGGACTTGCTCAACGTGGCATGCAAGGTCTCACCCTTGGAATCCTTAATGACAACCTGGATCTTGCCGACCAGGTTGGTGTCGCCCTTGAACGCCAGGTATACCGTTTCGGGTGCCCCGGCCAACAGCACCGGCTTGAGCTCAAGAATCACGCTATCCCAAGCCATGCTCCATTCGCCCCGCAGCCCGAGCGCCGGTTTGGTGTTGTGCTTCACTTCCTCGTCAATTCCCACCCCCGCGCTTGCGCCGCCTTCGAGGGTAAGCGTGACATCGTTTACATTATCCAGGGCGCAAACCAGCGTCTCGTCAGCCTGCGCCGACAGCGCACCCGCAGCCAGCCACAGTCCGACCGCGCCGACAAGGTATCTTCCGTATAGCATTCAGTTTTCCTTGCAACGAAAAACACGCCGCTTATTGTTGCAGCCGTTGCCATAAAAACATACTATGAACTCCATTATCAGCAAAGAGTTTTTTACGCTTTTATTATCTTTTTTGCTTGAACCGAATGAGGCGATCTGGTCTACTGCCTGTGTATCGTAAATTGCGAGTTGGAATATTAACCTCTGTTAATAAATCAAACGCGGGAGAACATATGTCCGAATTAAAAACCATTAATATATTGATCTTGTCCATTTACCGGGAACTGGCGGAATCCTTCATCGAACCAGCTGTGGCGGAGCAAAAAAACGAATTGATCATCGGCAACACCCGGATCTGCTTCAACATCATCGCGGGCGATCCCAGCCAGGATCCAACCTTCGAGGAACACGTCGCCAAGGCGGACGCAATTGCGATCGTGGTACGCTTTCTGGATGTGCTCTCTCTGGACAAGATAAAAATGATTTATAGGCATCTTCCCAATGAACTGAACGTGCCTATCGCTCTCTTTCTGCTCCGCGACAAGGGCGAAGTGGATTTCAAAATCAGTTGCCCGGCCTGCGGCCAGAAACTATGGCTGCGCGATATTGATATCGGCAAGCGCGGACGGTGCCCGAACTGCAAAAAACCGTTTGTTATCCTTTCCCAGCCCGATCATTTAAAATCTCAACTTATGCTTCCGGAAAGCGTGCCGATCATCAAAATGGTCCGCACCGATACTGAGTCATTAGGGTTGGCCATAGCCCAACTGCTGGATACGATGTCTGTGGGAATCAAGCCTTCAACGGCGGGCATGACAGCTGAAGCGCTGAAAAACGCAACCGTGCGCATCCAGGTTCAGGACAGCTAGGGCAAGGATGATGGCCTGGCTCAAAACGCATGTCGCGCCACCCCTGCCAAACCCCGAGCCTTTCGCGCTTCCCATGCCGGTGCGGTATGTGCTGCGCCTGGAGAAAAACTCATGAATCATGCTCCTTGGCGGATGGCAGGCTTGTGTTTATTGTTTATCCAGATATTGCTGGCGGATTGCAACGGAATTGATCCAACGGATAACGACGAAAGCGAACACAAAACTCTGTTCTTCAACCTCGGCAACAAGGTTGTGCTCCAGACGATCTGGATCGATCAACTGGACTTGTTTGTCGGGAAATATGAAGTCAGCAATCGGCAATTCCGGAGTTTCGATCCAAAACATACCAGCGGACAGCACAACCAGCGGAACTTGGACGGCGACAACCAGCCGGTTGTTAACGTGAGCTGGAACGAAGCGCAGGCTTTCTGCGACTGGCTATCTAAAAGCCACGGCGTTATCGACGCCAAACGCTATGAATTCCGGCTCCCGACGGAAAAAGAATGGGAAACCTTTGCTGCTTGCGGCCAGAATACGGAATACCCCTGGGGCCCCAATTGGCCTCCGCCTCAGGACTGGAATTATTTCGGCCGTGAAAACAGAGAACCGGGACCGAAGCTGGATAATGACGATGGTTTCCGAGTCTCCTGCCCTGTCCAGCGTAGCGGACAAAACAGATGGGGCTTGTTCGGCGTAGGCGGCAATGTCTGGGAATGGTGCGAAGACACTGATAAAGCATCGCCAGTCAGGGTGTTTAAGGGCGCCTCGTGGTCGGATTGCCATCCAGACTTTCTAAAACTGTCCCGCCGCCGCAGCAATACCCCGGACAGCCGGGGCATGAACCGCGGATTCCGGGTCGTGGCCAGCATCAGCGAAGTCGGCGTCGAACAACAGAAGCGCTTGGAGGCCGGGGAGCGCTAGCAAGCGCACACTCCCGCGCGCCAAGCCGAAGAAATAACGGAGCAAGGTCTCGGAATAAAGGACGACCAACCCATGCAAATAAAGATCAAAGTGCCTAAGGTAAAAATGGTGGTGCCGGCACGGCCGGAACAACCCGAGTCGGCGGCTCCCGCCCCGCTTCAGGCAGTTGCCTCGCCCGGGCCGGAGAATAAGCTCACTAAGACACCGATCGAGCCCCAGCTCAAGACCGTGCATATTACAAGGAGCAATGCAGCACAATCGCCTTTACCGACCAAGCCCAAAGTCGTAGCCATCCCCCCACCTGCCTCGCCGGCAGTCGCCAAGCCGGTGACGTTATCGCCAGTGCCAGAGTCTCTAACGCCTGAATTCAGGGCAGCGCCCGAGCAATCGCCGGTTGTCCAGCAGTCGGACCCCGCGAGCACCCCTGTGCCTGTGTTGCAAACGCCGGAAGCACCGGTCTGCGTTCCCACAAGTCAGCGCAAAATGACAATAACGCAACCAAAAAAAGCCGCGGTCAATCCAAAACCAGTCTTTAAAATTGCGGCCAAACCCGCTTCGGCCGAAAAGCCCTCGGATTTCCATGAAATCGAGCTGAAGTCTCCCGAAACTCCAGCCGTCGTTAAATTCAAGCTGGCTCCAAAGGTTAAAACTACCATGTCTGCCGGCTCGGCGTCCGGTGCGGCACCAGCAGTCGCCAAGAAGCCGCTTGTTCCAAACGAGTCAACACCCCGGAGCGAAGTTACCGCAGCTGCACCGGAGGAGGCCCAGACTCCTGTCGCACAATCGGGCATGGCACAGGGAAAACCGGAACCTGCTCCGACAGCCCCAGTGCCACCCTCGCCGATCGCAGAAATCAACAAGGCCGAAGGGGCATTCAAGTTTTACTGTCCTGCATGTCAGCAAAAGCTAGGAGCTAAAATGGATTGGCAGGGTAGATCGATCGTCTGTCCGGCTTGTAAAAAAACCATTGCTATCCCCGCGCTGTGATAAATAGAACCGCATCAGCCTGCAGTCCGTCATGCGGAACGGGGCGTGGAATTATGGTCGGTTAGCAGGCGTAGCACGAGCGCTTGGAACCTCCGATCCTGCCGGATGGACTCAAGGTGAGAATCTTTGCGGATCATTCCTACATCCCTGTATCCAAGGTCCACGGCGCGGAAAAGGGAAGAGAGCGCTTCATCTTTACGAGCGGTCAGAGCATAACTGCAAGCCAGATTATACCACACCGCTGACTCGCCGGGACATAATGCGCTGAGCTCCAAATCGATCTTCAAACCATCTTCATGCCGGCCGACCTTGGTGTATAAATCGCCCAGCGCCATAAGAATATCTCGGTCCTGCCGACAGCGCTGCGACAGAGATTCAAGGAATTCTAGTTCCTTGATAATTTCAACGCGAATTTTACGTGTTTTCTTTTTCATGATCGTTCCAGCACGCCGCAATCAGGAATATAATGCCAAAACCCGGGATGTTGTCAAGTGGCCCTATTGTTTCCACAACAATTCGTATTATGGCCTTTAGCCCCTCGCGGCCTTGCGTCGCGGGTATGGCCATAATTACAATTGCTGTTGCTTCCATAAGCATTGATAAACAAATCCGGATAAAGCGTTACCCAAGACGGACATTTTGAACCAGGTAAAAAAAAGCCACGGAGGTTTATAGGCCTCCGTGGCTCGAATAACTCAAAAGTATACTTATTTTTTCCCGGCGCTGATGGCGGCCTGGGCGGCTGCCAAACGGGCTATCGGCACACGGAACGGACTGCAACTGACGTAATTCAAACCGGCTTTGAAGCAGAATTCCACGGAAGCAGGATCGCCACCCTGTTCGCCACAGATGCCAATCTTCAGGTCTTTTTTAGTCTTGCGCCCTTTCCGCACCGCCATCTCTATCAATTGTCCGATGCCCTCCTGGTCGATAGTTTGGAACGGATCGGCGTCCAGGATTTTATTATCTAGGTAACCGCTCATGAATCCGCCGATATCGTCCCGGCTGAAGCCGAAGCCCATCTGGCTCAGGTCATTGGTTCCGAACGAGAAGAACTCGGCTTCTTCGGCCATCTTATCGGCCAGCAGGCAGGCCCGCGGGATTTCGATCATCGTGCCGTAGGCATACGGAATCTTGCGCAGGTTCATGCTTTTCAGAGTTTCTTTGTAGATTTTTACGCAAAGAGCCTTCTGATTGCTAAGTTCGCGAACATCGCAGGTCACTGGCACCATGATCTCGGGCTTGCATTTTTTGCCAGCCTTGAGCAGCTCGCCGGCGGCTTCGAAAATAGCTCGCACCTGCATCTCGGTCACTTCCGGATAGGTTATGCCAAGCCGGACACCGCGATGGCCCATCATGGGGTTGGACTCATGCAGTTCTTCGCCACGTTGCCGGATCTCCGCCGCCGTAATGCCCAAGCTGGCAGCGAGTTCCTTTTGATTCTCTGCGCTCTTGGGCACGAACTCGTGCAGGGGCGGATCCAGCAACCGAATGGTTACCGGCAGGCCGTCCATTGCCTCCAACGTGCTCTTGATGGAGGCCTTGACGAAGGGATACAGTTCGTCCAGAGCCCGGCGGCGCTCGTCCACCGTTTTACTGAGAATCATTTTGCGCAGGAAAAAGAGCGATTGGTCGCTGCCCTTGCCGTAAAACATGTGCTCGGTGCGGAAAAGACCGATTCCCTCGGCACCGAAATAGCGGGCATTGGCGGCGTCCGCTGGAGTATCCGCGTTGGCGCGCACACCCAGTGTCCGATAAGTATCCACGATTTTCATGAATTTCTGAAAGAGGGGGTTCTCCGTGGCGTCGATCATCGGCAGTTGCCCGGCATAAACATAACCCCGCGTCCCATTCAATGTCACAAAATCGCCTTCCTTGAATGAGAGCCCACCGATGGCCATCTTTCTTGATGCCACATCCACGTGGATGGCGCTGGCGCCAACGATACAGCACTTGCCCCAGCCGCGCGCCACCAATGCAGCGTGGCTCGTCATGCCTCCTCGGGCCGTCAGAATGCCTTCCGCAACGCGCATGCCTTCCACATCTTCCGGATTTGTTTCTTCGCGGACAAGGATGATTTTTTTGCCGGTCTTGGCCCACTCCACGGCGGACGCCGCGGTGAAAACGATCTGTCCAACCGCGCCGCCAGGCCCGGCGGGCAGGCCCTTGACCAGGACCTTAGTGCTTTTTTCGGCACTGGGATCCACGATCGGATGCAAAAGCTCGTCCAGCTGGGCCGAGGAAACCCGCATGACAGCTTCTTTCGGAGTAATCAGTTTTTCAGCCACCATATCCATGGCCATATTCAGCGCGGCGGTGCCGGTACGCTTGCCAACGCGGCACTGGAGCATATAGAGTTTGTCTTCCTGAATGGTAAACTCGATGTCCTGCATGTCGCGATAATGTTTTTCCAGCTTCTTCTGGATCGCATCCAAGCTCCGGTAGATCGTCGGCATGGCTGTTTCCAGCGACGGCAGGAGCGCGTTATGTTCGCTCTTGGTGGCTTCGTTCAGAGGATTAGGAGTACGGGTGCCGGCCACGACATCCTCGCCCTGGGCGTTGACCAGCCATTCGCCGTAAAACTTATGTTCGCCGTTGGCCGGATTGCGGCTGAAAGCGACACCGGTCGCGGACGAATCGCCCATGTTACCGAACACCATGGCCTGCACATTGACAGCAGTGCCCCACTCGTCGGGAATGCCCTCGATACGGCGATAGGAGATGGCGCGTTTGCCGTTCCAGCTCTTAAAAACCGCGCCGACCCCGCCCCATAACTGCGCCAGCGGATCATCCGGGAAGCTCTTGCCCAGCACCAGTTTAACCCGTGCCTTGAACTCCTCGCACAGTGTCTTGAGCTCGTCAACTGTCAGGTCAGTGTCCTTATCGTAGCCCCGAGATTTCTTGAGTGCCACCAGTATGTTGTCAAGCTGTTTGCGGATGCCCTGGTCCTCGGCCGGCTCGATGCCCTCGGCCTTTTCCATGACCACGTCCGAATACATCATGATCAGACGGCGGTAGGCGTCGTACACAAACCGGCCATTGCTCGTCTTGGCGATCAAGCCGGGAATCGTGCGTGAACACAGGCCGACATTCAGGACCGTTTCCATCATGCCGGGCATAGATTTACGGGCGCCGGAACGACAGGAAATCAGCAGCGGATTCAGGGGATCACCAAATCGCATGCCCATTTGAGTCTCGATTTTGGCCAGAGCCGTTTCAACTTCATTTTTTACGCTAGCCGGAAATTTCATCTTGTTCTGGAAAAAGGCATTACAGCATTCCGTAGAAATGGTGAACCCGGCAGGCACCGGTAGCCCCAGTAGGCACATCTCGGCCAAGTTGGCACCCTTGCCGCCCAGCAGGTTTTTCAGCTCGGCTCGGCCCTCGGTATATTTTTTGATCCCAAACGAATACACATATTTAGCATTTTTTCCGCTCTTGGCTTTCTTCTTGGATGGCATTATTTAGCTCCTATTGGTATGGATGTTGCATCTGGCAAAAGTGTGAAGTATTACCAGAAGGACTTGACCTGTCAAGATCAAAAAATAATAAATGTAATATGGGATGGGTGGTAATTGATGTAACCACAGGGGCTCCCCGCCTGTGTCGGCTAAGCATTGCGGGCAGGCCTGTCACTGTTTCATGAGACCGCCCACAACACATCCCAACAGAGCGAAGTGCCGGTAGTCATTTTCTCTGCATCGCCAGCATCCTGGTCCATTTCCGTACATCCCCCCTGGTTTTGGCTGAACAGGCGGCCTATCGAAAATGCGTGAGCATTCAGCCTAGCGTCTAATAAAACACAACCGATGTCACGCCCTGGGTTTCGAACGCCACGGCTATGCTGGCATTGGTAATGCAAACTGCGGACAGTCCCGGATCGTTCGTCGTGCTCACCCATGAGCCCGAGCCGGCAACCTTGACGATATTGCCGCCCATCCTCGCCCCGCCTTTGCCTCTATGATTGCCGCCCCAACCCAAGTGATTGGTAGACGGTATAGTATTTGTGCCGTTCTGATCGGCAAGAATGACTTTGTCGCCGTCCGAATCACGCCGTCCGATAAAATAACAGTAACTGCTGTTGGACCAGGTAATGTTAGAAAGAACCGTGGCCGGCTTAGTGTTGTACTCGCCCGCCGCCGTCGGACATATAAAAATCTCAGGGGTGATGCCGCCCACGGCGGTCAACTCACCATTAATCCCCACAATGTTTGTGTTTGGAAAATTGGGCCTAAACGAATAAGCCGGATCAAGGCCCCAGGCCGAAATGCTTTTCCAGATTCCGTTCAAGTTCGAAAGGCAGTTCACGCGCCGGGCGCGTTCCCGGACGGCGGCCAAGTTCGGCAGAAGCAAGCCAGCCAGCAGGGCAATGATCGCGATCACCACCAGCAATTCAATCAAGGTAAAACTGCCCTTGAGCTTCGATCGCCATGTTGAGTGAATCATAATGCTTCCTCCTAATTTACAGCAGCCGATTTGGTTCCTATGCCTGTTGATAATATAGTACCGCGTCGGTCTAAACATCAACAACTATTTTGTGTTATTTGAGCAGATTGCAATAACCAGTTTCTATTTGACCTCCCGATCTTCGATTAGTATCCTCGTTTGGCCTGTGTGAAAATTAAAACCATAATACATGGATTTATCCTTCGGCAATTCCTTCGCTGATAAAATGAATATTCTGACCCTGCTTTGCATGCAATCTTTGCGGTTAAATTTTCCGGCCGGATGCAGCTTGGTCTTGCTCGGAATTATGCTACTGCCGGGCTGCTCCGGTTCGCGGGAAACAATGCCTGACGCCAATGCGCCCCGCGTGGTCTCCCTGGCGCCAAGCCTGACCGAAATCATCTGCGAGGTCGGCGCCGCCACCCAACTCGTCGGCCGCACCTCAGCCTGTGACTACCCGCCAGCCAAGATCGCCGCCGTACCAATCGTCGGCGGCTTCGGCGCGCCCGCCTTGGACCTGCTCCTGAAAATCCGGCCGACGCTAGTGCTGGATGTTGACCTGGCCGATGCCGCCCTCGGCGACGCCATTGACCAAACCGGGCTGACTCGCCGGCGCATCGCCTGTGCAACCGTGGACGATATTCCCCGGGCCATTTTACAGGTTGGCCGGCTGACCCAACAGAACGACAGCGCCCGCGACCTGGCCCAATTGATTCAGACTCGCATCGCCGAATTGCGTGCCGAGGCGCGTCGCCGGACATCGGACCATCCGGCGCCATCGGTGTTCATCGAAATCTGGGACGAGCCGTTGACAACCGTCGGCAAGCAGTCGTTCCTTTCGGAGCTCGTCAGCTTGGCCGGCGGACGAAATCTGGGCGACGAAATCGCGGACAGGAGCTATTTCACCGTCTCCGCTGAATGGGTCATCACCAGGAACCCGGACGTGATCATTTGCCTCTATATGACAAGAGCCAAAGGCTCGCAGGCCAGCGATCAGCAAATGACCGCTGACTGGCAAAGAGTTGCGTCGCGGACCGGTTGGAGGAATGTCGCAGCCGTAAAAAATCACCGCGTCTACGGCAACCTGAACAACAGCGCCATCATGCGTCCCGGCCCACGGATTCTGGAAGGAATCGAAGACTTGCGCCGGTGCATCGAGTAGTCATCCATCCTCCTGCCGGTTTGCCCCCTTGTCGGCTTATCCCACTGCCGACTTGCCCGGCAGGAGATCATGATCCTTTGACAATCCGCCGGATCACATCCAGGTCATATTCGCTGAACGTCCCCGCATAATATCCGGCCTGCCACACGCGACACCCGACGGCCCGGGCCAGCCCGTTCTGAAACGCCAGCGCTATTTCCGCCGGCGAACGCTCGATATTCCCGCGCAATGCCAGGTGAACATGATCCGGCATCACGGACAACGCGCCGATCCGCTGGCCGGCTTCCAACGCAATCCGGAAAGCCGCATCGCGCAATTGGCCCAGCCGCTCCGGATTCGTGATACGAAACCGGTCCGCAACTACCAAAACCAGATGCAAATTATACCAGTACTGCCCGCTGTTGGATTCCGACGGCTCAGTCAGAATGACAGCGTCGCCCACCACGGTGAAGCGCCGCATGAGTTCTTGAAAACGCGGATCAGCAAAGTCGCCCTTGCCGACCTGCCCGCGGATGTAGTGTCCGACTACATTGTCGGTATTCTCGCCAAGACTGCGGAACGCCACCTTGCGGCTGAATTTGACAGGTTTGCCCGCCTTGCGGAGCGCATGTTGCAGGCGCCCTTTGATCCGCATGCAGAAAAATACCGGGCTGACTTGCGGCGTAACGTTGAAAAGAAGTTGGACCTTCTCCGCTGTGGCATGAGATGCGAGCAGACACAAGCCGTCCTGTTCCCAAAGCGGAGCAATCGTGCGAGCAAGAGCGTTGGTCTGCGGCGGGAGTTTCGATCCCCGGGTCGGCCAGCCGGTCCAATCGTAGCGGAGGGCGAAAGCTGGATGATCGTTTTGACCAGTGTATCGCTCCGGCCGGACAAGCCGGCCGGGCGCGTACCCCAGCGGGCTTGCCGGGCGTGAGTCCCCCGGCGGGCTGGCCGGATCCGATCCGTTCCCCGGCGGACTGGCCG
>CAZALU010000001.1:0-76857 GCA_964486075.1 uncultured Verrucomicrobiota bacterium | reverse complement strand
CGTGAGTCCCCCGGCGGGCTGGCCGGATCCGATCCGTTCCCCGGCGGACTGGCCGGACGTGAGTCCCCCGGCGGGCTGGCCGGATCCGATCCGTTCCCCGGCGGACTGGCCGGACGTGAGTCTCCCGGCGGGCTGGCCGGATCCGATCCGTTCCCCGGCGGGCTTGCCCCGCCGGGAACAAAGATTGCGCTATCGCAAGCACTTCTACTTTTTAGCCCCCTTTGCATTGCCTTGCCTCCTCCCCTTGCCCGAGGCGCATTTGATGCGACAGGAAAATTCCTAGCCATGAGCCTATCATCCTTCAGGCTGACTTTGGAAGCACAGAAGGACAGGCCTGATGTTAAGATTGTATAAATCATGAAAAAATATATTATACGCTTCCAGTTATTGATAAACCGCCCCGGGCTTGCACTACAGATCATGGCATCTCAATGACAAAATCCCTTCTAGTTTGGCTCTTGCTTCTGTTGACGCCCCTCGTCCTGGGAGCCTGTGTGCTGGCGGGAGCGGCGGGTATCAGCGCTCTCGACTGGCATACCGCGACCGGCCAGGCCATTTTCCTGCTTCGCGTCCATCGCGTGGCCGCCGGATTTATGATTGGGGCCGGACTGTCCTGTTCCGGGGTCGTCCTGCAGGCGCTCTTGCGCAACCCACTGGCCGATCCGTATGTGTTGGGGGTAAGCAGCGGCGCCGGCCTGGGCGCCGCCCTGATCATAGTGGCCGGGCTTGCCTCTGTCACCGGCCTCCTGCCGGCCGGCGCCTTTCTGGCCGCGCTCCTCACACTGGGCGTAGTGGTCCTTTTGGCGCGCAACAGCGGAGCACCCTCGCTCTATGGCCTGCTCCTCAGCGGCGTGATCGTCAGTGCGATGTGCTCCAGCGTGTTGATGCTGATTATTTCCCTGGCGCCGACGGAAGGGCTCCACAGCATCATGTGGTGGATGCTCGGCAATCTCCAGGTGGTTTCGACCCCTTTGCTCTGCATCAGTTCCGGGCTGATTGCCCTGGGCATTCTGGGCATCTGGGGGCTGGCCCGCGACCTTAACGCGCTGACCCTGGGTCATGAGATGGCCCATCACCTCGGCATTCGCACCGGCGTCGCCATCACGCTGGGACTGGCCTTGGCCACGCTGACCACAGCCGCCGCCGTGGGACTGGCGGGCTTGATTGGATTTGTAGGCCTGATTGTCCCGCATCTCATGCGCAGCCTGGTGGGACCCGATCACCGGCGCCTGGTTCCCGCGTCCGCTCTCGCCGGTGGCTGGTTCCTGGCCCTGTGCGATGCGCTGGCCAGGACCGTGATTGCCCCGATCGAAATACCGGTGGGCGTGATCACCGCCCTGATCGGCGGGCCTTTTTTCCTGATTTTACTTCGTAAGCGCCGGCAGCATGGGTGGCTGGAATGAAACGAAAGTTCGTAAGCCGGATCGGGAAGCAACTGTTACTGTAGCCGACATCGATGATGTCGGTCTTTATAATGCAAGACCGCGGCCACCGGTCGCGGCTACAAAGATCGAAACTGATATACATGAAACTGGCCTTTGAGTTGGAAAAGGTTTCGGCCGGCTATGACCGGAACCTGGTGATTGAGAACCTGTCGCTCAAAGTCGTCGAGGGCGAGATGGTGGCCCTGCTCGGCCCCAACGGCGCCGGCAAGTCCACCCTGCTGCGCGCTCTCACCGGCTTATTGAAACCCTCGGATGGCGTCATCCGTCTGTATGGCGCCGATTTAACCCGCCTGAAAGCCGCCGAACGCGCCCGGCTGATCGCAGTGGTGCCCCAAGAATTTAATACACCCATGGCATATACCGTTGCGGAATTGGTGATGATGGGGCGCAACACCTTGTTAAAATCCTGGCAGCAGCCTACCCCCGCCGACATTCAGATCGTAGAACGCGCCCTACTGTACACCGACCTCAGCGACCTGCGGAACCGTCCGCTTGACGCGCTCAGCGGAGGTGAAAAACAGCGGGCGGTGATTGCCATGGCCCTGGCCCAGGAACCGCGCATCATCGTCATGGACGAACCCACCACGCACCTGGATCTGAATCATTCGCTGGAAATCATGCAGATCATCGAACGCCTGAACCGCGAGCAGGGCGTCACGGTGTTGATGACCAGCCACGATCTGAACCTGGCGGCTGAATTTTGCCGGCGGCTGATCCTGATGGATCACGGGCGCGTGCTCGCCGATGGCGTGCCCGGCGCCGTGCTCAAGGAAAATATTTTGCGCGAGGTATACCACTGCGACTTGCGTATCCGGGAGGACGTTCTTTCCGGAGCGCTGTTCGTGGTGCCCGCACGGCGCTTAACACCGCCCCAGTCGGCGATCGCCGCCAGGGTCCATGTTATTGCCGGCGGCGGCAGCGGCGGCGAACTCCTACGGCGGCTGGCGCTGTGCGGCTACCGCGTCAGTTGCGGGGTATTGAATCAACTGGATTCGGACGCCCAAACCGCCGCAATCCTGGGAATGGATCTAGCGCTGGAAAAGCCTTTTTCCCCGGTCGGGCCCGACGCTTTGAACCACGCCCAGCAACTGGTGGCGGACGCGAAAGCCGTCATTGTGTGCGAGCTGCCTTTTGGTCCCGGCAATCTGATCAACTTGGAGCTGGCCGAGCAGGCGAGCCAGCGTAACATTCTCGTATTGATCAACGATCGCAATCTGGAAAACCGCGATTACACCGCCAACGGGGAAGCCGGCGAGCGTATACGGAATTTGATCCAAGCCCACGCATCCACCTGGCGCCAAGTGGATGAAGTGTTCCAAACTCTAAGCCGTCTTGCCTGAATCTGCCACTTGGCCGGCCGGATTCATTTTTACCTTCACCCGCCATTTTAGGCCACCTCGACCGAACGGCGTAATGTGCGTTAAAACTGACGATCGTCAGTTTTAACGCACATTACGATAACACGCTACCTGTTGGGCGCGGCGCTCCGGGCACATGCGCCTTAGCGCCAGTATGGGAAATAGGAGTTTCGCGAATAAACCTAGCACGAGCAGGTTATCGCGTAATGCTTTGGTTATCGAGGGATCAGCGCAAGCATGACAGCAGGCGTGAGGCATGGGATTTATGCGAGCGACTTTTTGGAGTGCGCCAATAAAGAGATTGCACGCTGGATTTTTTATGACAGAATGCTAGTGAATTTCGAACTTGAATTTATACGGTCTTGAATCATCAAATGAAAATCCTGTTTGTTTACACTGACATCAACGTGCGCGGCGGCGCGCGGAGCTACCAATTTGGGATCGGCAGCCTGAGTGCCGTGCTTAAACGGAGCGGGCACCAGACCGGTCTGCATTATATGTACGGACGCTATGACACCGCGCCGCTCAAGGCGGAGATTGCGAATTTCCAGCCGGATATCATCGCCTTTTCGGCCGTATCGCCCCAATTCCAGTACGTGCGGCAGATCGTGGCAGACCTCCAGCCGTTCCGCGCCTTCAGCCTGCTGGGCGGACAGCACGCCACCCTGGCACCCGAATGTCTGGAACATCTGCCGGGATTGAACGCGGTTTGCGTCGGCGAGGGCGAGCAGCCCATGCTGGAACTGGTCGAGGCGCTGCAAGCCGGAAAGTCGGTGGATGCCATCCGCAACCTGTGGATCCGCAAGCAAGATGGGACGCTTATCCGCAACCCGACCCGCCCGTTTATCGAAAACCTCGACGATCTGCCTTTCGTGGACCGTGAACTATTCGATTACCAGGCCATCGTAAACTCGGACTTTGATACCGCGTTGTTCATGTTTTCCAGGGGCTGCCCCTACAACTGCACCTTCTGCAGCAACCACGCCCTGCGGGTGAAACAGGAAGGACGCTATGTGCGGTTCCGCAGCGTGGAAAGCTGTCTACACGAAATTCGCGAGGTCAGCCACCGCTACCGGGTCAAGGCGCTATATTTCAACGACGACTGCTTTACGGCGCGGCGCGATTTTGTCGAAGAATTTTGCGCCCGGTACAAGGAAGAGTTATCCCTACCGTTCGACATCAACGCGCGCCCGGAAACGCTGAACGACGATATGTGCAGACGTTTGAAGGAAGCCGGCTGTCGCAGGATCAGCATCGGTATTGAAAACGGGAGCGAAAAGTTCCGACGGGAAGTGCTGGGCCGGAGCACGACTAACGAGCAGATCGTGCGGGCCTTCGAAGCCTGTCGCAAGGCGGGACTGAAAACCAAGTCCTTCAACATCGTGGGCTTTCCAATGGAGACCCCGGCCATCTTCCGGGAAACAGTGGAACTTAACGCACGCATCCACCCCGACAGCGTCATCATCGGAATTTTCGAACCTTACCCGGGCACAAAGCTGGCGGAGGTCTGCCTCAAGGAAGGCTTTATGAACCCCGGCCACATGGACCAAGCTTTCATGGGCAGGACCGACACAATCCTGAATATGCCGCAATTCCCGCGACGCGAGATCCTGCGCTGTTTCCGCAACTTTGCTTTCAACGTCTACCGCAAAAACAACTTCAAAAAGGCTTTGTTCCTGCGGGTGTATTATTCACGCCACGGCGAGTTCCTGCTGCGCCTGCTGGCGCCGTTCAGAAATATTTTGCGCCGGGCAACGATGGGAGTGTGAAGGGCATTTGCAATTTTCGATTGGAGATTAGAATAAGAACAAAACAAGCATGAGCACTCAACCCGCCAGGATTTCGGGGGATGGGCACCTGCACATTTACCCAGAGTACCAGATAGACCATGCCTTCGACTGTCTGCTGGCCAACCTGGATCGTAACGCCCGCGCCTTCTGGGAGCGCGATCCCCAGGACACAGTGCGCCTGGCATTCTTGGCGGAACGTGCGGACTGCCATTTTTTCGAACAACTACGGGACGGCGCGCTAGATACCCTCACTGCCGGCCTGGAAATAATCGAGCCACGCGAAGATGCTTGCCTTACGCTCCTGCACCGTGGCAGCCGCCCGATCCACCTGATTGCCGGCCGGCAGGTCAGCACCCGGGAACACCTGGAAGTCCTGGGGCTGGCCATGACCGAGCACGTTCCGGACGGACTTTCAGCGCGCGAGTCCATTGAACGGGTTGTCGCCGCCAAGGGATGTCCGATTATCCCCTGGGCGCCAGGGAAATGGTTTGGCGCCCGCGGCCGTTTGGTGCAGGAACTTGTGTCTGATCGTCAAACGGGAGTGTCAGCGCTGGGTGATTCGTCTCTGCGTCCCATGGGTTGGCCTGAACCGGCGCTGATGCGCACCGCTCGCCGGCAGGGGTTACTGGTTCTGCCGGGAGCCGATCCCCTGCCCCTGCCGAACGAGGAACAACAGATGGGCGCCTATGGCTTTGTTTATGAAGGGTTTTTCGATACGGAACATCCAACAGACTCGGCTCGCACCCTGCTAGCGAAAGATCCCGAACTAATCATACCCGCCGGCCGGCGGAGATCAATTCTGCAGGTCATGCACAGCCTCTTCCAGCTACGGATGGCCCAGGGCCGCAGTCAGGCGAAATGATTGAGCAATAGAACAGACCGCCCAATCATGGCCTGAAGACAACGGTAGAACCCTCGCCTTACGCTCGCGGTGACTGTCTAAAAAATCTATAAAGAACGGCTATGACGGAGCGTGGCCCTCCAAAAGACAAAGCCAACGCACATTATTTTAACCTAAACCCAGCAGTTGAATCCACTACGAAACACACGTCATGCCATAGGTTAGATCCGCCTCTGGCGGAAAATGCACGGAAATATAGGATTTAATTGAAATTAGGGTATGTTTTTTTATCTGGTCTTTCACTCAGTGGGTGCAGCTCTACCACGGTGCCACTTGCAACATAATATGTTCATCATCAACATATTACTTTTGTGTATTTCGCGTATTTCGTAGTTAAAATGCTCTTTTAGGTTGAAGGGCATGTCTTCCTGAACCCCGAACCCTAAACCATTTTTTACCAATTTAGTATATGCCTTCGCCCGTGGGACACAGCATGATCGGTTTGGCCCTGGGAATTGCCTGGCGCCTGCCAAGCAACCTTGATTGGCGCGGACTGGCGCGCCAGACTTGGGCCCAGCGCGGCTGGCTCCTGCTCTGCATCGGGCTAGCCAACGCGCCGGACATCGATTTCCTTTTCGGCATTTTCCGCGGTAACCTGAATTTCTATCACCAAACGGCAACTCATACCCTGCTCTGGATCGCGCTGGTCTCGCTCTGCGTCTGGCTGTTTGTCCAAAAACGCCATGGCGTGCCCGTCCGCGGATTACTTTTCCTCCTGGCGCTGACGAGCACTCATCTAATCGCCGACATATGTTGCGTCGACCACTCACCGCCTCGGGGCATAATGCTCGGCTGGCCGTTTTCGGACCGTTACTGGCACTCGCCCATATCGCTGTTTCCGGCTGTGGCCAAGAAAACATGGTCCGATCTGTGGTCCTGGCATAACGTCGGCGTGGTCACCGTGGAAATCATGGTCACCCTGCCCATCCTGGTCGCGGTGCTCTGCTGGAAACGTCAACGGAGATCATGCGCCTGAAACACTAGCGGATAGGAACGCGGCGAAGGCATCCACATCTGCCAATACGCCTTTAGACCATCGCGACCTTGTGTCGCGGGCGCAGGCCATAATTACAATGGCCGCTGCTGATCCTGTACATCCTGTCTATCATTGTTTATCTGCTCCGTGGTGAATGCTTGTCTTGACCAATTTTCAAACATATCACAGGACAGACGCCATCTCCGCCCATCACCAAAGCAGGCGCAAAGCGGCAATACCGGCCAGGCACAGCACAACGGTTTTGAACCATTCCTGCGAAATTCGGTCCAGCACCCAACGTCCGCAGAGGGCGCCAACGGCCACCGCCGGAATCATCCAGGCATCGAAGCGCAAAGTCTCACTGTTGATCAGTCCGAAGCCCGCATAGATCGGCACCTTGACGCAGTTGAAGATAAAGAAATACCAGGCCAGGGTCCCCATGAATTGCCTTTTTTGCAGCCCCTTGGCGATAAGGTAAATATTCATTACTGGCCCCGCTACATTACCGACGGTCGTGGCGAAGCCGGCGAGCGAACCGGAAAGAACCATAAACCAACGGCGGCGTGGAATATGCGTCCAGCCCAACCGGCCGCGCAGTAATTCCAGCGCCAGGAGCGCCAGGACGAGTGTTCCAAGAAACGGCTTGAAATAATCGACATTCATAAGGTAAAGCACGAACGCCCCGGCAATGATCCCGGCGATAACGCAGGGAAACAGTTCCAACAGGCGGGGCCATTCGACATGCCGGCGATACCAGGCCAAGGCAAAGAGATCCGCGGTGATCAGGAGGGGCAGCAAGGTGCCCACGGAAGTTTTCGCCGGAAAGAGCATGGCCATCAGCGGCACGGCCAGGATGCCGATGCCCGGCACGCCCGTCTTGGCCAGGCCCACCAGCACGCCGGCGGCAATGCCGATGAGCAATGACAGAAGATCGCTATTGGTTAAAAACTCCATATTGATCGGCTATGGTGGCGTTGAAAGAAATCGAGGATTCATGGTTCAGGCAACTAAAGGATCATCCACAGAGGCGAAATACCCACCACACCTATAGATGTTCAGGTAATTAACTTCCGAGGATCAAGGCACCCGCCCTTCGCCCCTCCAGGGAGGGGATAAGATATTGCAAACCAATCAGTTCCGGGTGGGTTCCCTTAGAACTTCGTCTCGCATTGTTCCGTTATTTATCCAAAACACTATAGCAATTGTCGATTTGAACACCCAGACATTCAGTGTTGCCGCCTGGCGCTTCCTACAGCCCCCAGAGACGGACCAGATAATACCAGGCCGGAACGGTCAGAATACTCCAGAGCGTGGAATAGAAAATAGAACGGGCGGCAAGAAGTGTATCCCCGCCGAAGCGCTCGGCAAGAATGCTGCAGCTTATGGCTACGGGCATGCAGGCAATAATATAAGCCGTCAGACGGGGAACTTCCCCGAGCGTCAGCCCGGCTCGGCCGGCCAGCCAGATAATGGCAATGGTCACCGCGGGCGCAACCAGAAGGCGCAAGATCAGGATAGCGGAGAATTCGCGCGACGGGCGACGATCAATCAACAGGTTCAGACCCCCAAGCTGGATGCCGGTGACCAAGAGTGAAAGTGGAATGGTCAGGCTGCCGAGCATGGCCAGCGCCTGGATAACCGATGAACCCACCAGCATCAATAGGGGATTGGGTCCGGCCGGCAGCACTTCCAGACTGCGCGCCGACGGACACAAGAGCGCCAGGATGATGCCGAGTGCTGTGGCCAGCAGGCCGGGGTTGAGCGCCAGGTTTTTCAGGGATTGGGCGTCGAAACGCCCCCGCTGCAGCGTCCAAATGCCCAAGCTCCATAGCGCGACCTGGCAACCCACGTTATAGAGGAGCACATCACGCACCCCGGCGTCGCCGAATAATCCTTCCACTATCGGCAGAGGCAGGTAAACCCAGTTGGGCATGGCCACTAGAAAAATGGACGTGGCAATTTTGTTTTTTTGGCGGGACAGCGGCAGCAGGCCCAGCCCAACCACTTCAGCAATGATAATCAGAAGAACTCCGATGATGGGCAGGAACCAACCGGCGCGCAGGACCGCCGGATTAACCGTGCGCAACATCTGGGTGAATACCAGAGCTGGGAAGGCCATGTCCACCAGCAGGCGGCTCAGCGAGCGGCTGGTTTCGTCGGTAACGTAATGACGACGCCGGGCTAGCCAACCCAAGGCCATCACCATGAACATCGTGGCGATTTTAAGTAAAACAGAGATAAAATCCGACATACATCCTCGCGCCGAAAAACGGCAGCATAGATTAATCCCGGGGGAATGTCAAAAGGACATGGCAACAAGTCAGAAGTTCTAGTGATATTTTTTATTGATCCGTGCTATACGTGAAATCCGTGGTCAATTTCCGGTCTTGCTCCGTGATCGTTTTGCTGTATTTCTTGGTAATCCCAAAAGGGCAAGGCACTAATCGGGCTATCATAATAATTGCTGCTAAAAGTCATTTTCATCACGCCGGTCTTCCTATATAGTGACGGGATGGAGACAATTCCTTATGTTGATTGGTATTTCTCAATCCTTACCTTTGCTTGGGGCGCATGTATCGGCAGTTTTGCCAACGTGTGCATATTCCGCATCCCACGGGAAGAGTCGATCGTCGCGCCCCGCTCCCATTGCCCGCACTGCGGGTCCATGATTGCTTGGTACGACAATATCCCACTGCTGAGTTGGTTCGGTCTGCGCATGAAATGCCGGCATTGCTCCGGCACTATTGCCGGGCGTTATTTCCTGGTCGAATTACTGACCGCTGTCTGCTTCCTGCTGATTTGGAAGCTCTATGGATTAAGCTGGGAGACGCCGGTCTACTGGCTGATGGCTACCGCCCTGATCATTGGCAGTTTCATCGATTTCGATTACATGATCATTCCCGACCGGATAACAATCGGCGGCATGCTGATCGGCCCCGTACTCAGCCTGTTGGTCCCCTCTATCCACGGCCAGGTCACAGCTTATGCCGGCTTCAGAGAGTCGATGATCGGACTGATGACGGGTGCGCTCCTGCTCTGGACCGTAGCCAGCCTGGGCACGTTGGCGTTCCGGAAAGAGGCCATGGGCATGGGCGATGTCAAGCTGCTGGGCGCCATCGGCGCCTTCCTGGGCTGGCATTCGGTACTGTTCGTGGTCATGCTGGCGTCCCTGTTGGGAGCGGCTGTGGGCGTAAGCTTTATCCTGGCCCGGCGCAAGTCGTTTGGCAGCCGGATTCCCTTCGGACCATACCTGGCGTTGGCGGCCCTGCTTTGGATCATGGGCGGTAAAACGGCCTGGTTGCTATACATTGCCTGGCTGACGAGGGCGCCGGCGGGGATGTGAAGTTAGTCTCTTATAAAAAGATTAACAACAACATGTTGTATAAATGATAATAAAGATCTATCCCGCCAACAGTTAAATAATGTATCTGTTCGCCGATAAGCGAACCCCTTTTTTCAGCGAAGTCTGGAAAAAGCGTAGTGCCTTATCCGTCAGAAACCGCTATGCAAAACAAGAAAAATGAAAAACTAGGATGTGCCACGGAGAACACGGAGATCGAACTGTCTGCGCGATCTCCTTCCATCTCCCCACAGAGTGTTGCGCGCATTTTGCATCCGGCAGCTGCCGGATGCAAAATGCGCGCAACGGTGGATCGGGAGGGAAAACGTGTGGAGAGATTCTTTCTCCCTGGCCGAGCTCGGGCAGGCCGTGCCTCCAGCGAAGCGGGTGGTGAAACTCTTGGGTTGCGGGCGTCAGCCCGCTTTGGGATGACCGGGGACTAAGGAGGAGGGTGTTCAGGGTTTCCCGTCACCCGCTGCGGGTAAGATGCTGTGAAATAATTGTATTTTCAATGCCAAGATCGGACGCGACGGCGCGCGTCCCTCCATTTTATTAGGAAATTCTCATGTCCTGATCCATGGAGGGACACGTGCTATCGTGTCCGTCCGATTATTTCAAAGCTTCTAAGGGATCCTTATTAGCTAATCTGTTTTTTAACTTCAAAACGAACACGACCTATGAAGGACGCACCCAAAACCATCCGGCGCTCCAACATCATCCTGGTCGGCTTCATGGGCACGGGCAAGAGCGCGGTCGGCAAACGGCTGGCTGGCAAGCTGAAAAGCCGGTTTGTGGACATGGACGAGATCCTTGAAACGCGCGCCGGCAAACTGATCAGTCTCATTTTTGCCGAAGAAGGCGAAGCCCGATTCCGAAGCATGGAAAGAGAACTGGCCCAGGAACTGGCCCAAGAACAGGGCCTCGTCATCGCCACCGGCGGCGGGATCGTGCTCAATCCGGATAATATCGGCGACTTCGGCCGATCGGGCATGGTCGTCTGTCTTTCCGCCGCGCCAGCCGAGATCCTGCGCCGCGTCAGGAACTCCACGCACCGTCCGCTGCTCAACCAGCCGGATCCAGGCGCCGCCATCCGCCAGCTGCTGGCCAAGCGCCAGGCGCTCTATGACGCCATTGCCTGCCAGGTGGATACGACGGGCAAAACGGTGGGGGCCGTTGCGCAAGAAGTGCTTGATAAAATGCCTAATGAAATGCTAAGGAATTTCAATCTTTTGTAGCCGTCCGGCAGCCGCCCATACGCGTCAACCTAATACATATTTAAAGCTGGCCGTGCCCACAACCCAGGGTAGCGCAGGGTTTATCCCTGCAATCTTCGGAGGCGGAAAGCCTCTGCTACCCAGAAATATACACGCAAAAATGTGTATATTTACGGGAAAGCTGCTAAATATCGGGACAGTTAGGTTGACGCGTATGGGCAGCCACCGGATTGGGCGTGGTTTTCGGAGCCGACCCCAATCCGTCTGCTGCGGAGGGCCTAATTCAATCTGATAGGAATTTGTTATTTGTAGGGCGGGCACGTGCCGCATGCGGCATTGCCCGCCGACCCATTCCCGGACGGCGGGAAGCCCAGGGGGCGTTCCCGCCCTACAATTCAGAATAAGGTCCGCCCCGCTTGCGGGGCGATAAGCGCATGCTTAGGAACTATGAAATAAAGTCACATTGGTACTGGTATTGTGTCCCGGATATTTCTTTACATAAATGGTGAAGGTAGAGTCGGCTTTATGCCGACTACTCGCAGGCATAAAGCCTGCGCTACCCAGGAAATGGCATATTTATGTGTCAAGTTATTTATGGGAAACAACACTGGGATGGATTTTATTTTCTAAGGTATGGAATTTGAAATTTCCGTGGAATTTGGCTTTTGAGATTTAGCGTTTGTTGGCGTGTCTATGTCACTCGAGTCTTTCATCCGCCAAGAAGCCGTGCAACTGGGCTTTGCCGCGGTCGGCTTCGCCTCCGCCGGTCCCAGTCATTCCTACGACCGGTTCCGGGAATGGCTGGCGCGGGGCTACGCGGGCGACATGGCATATCTTGCGCGGAACTCCACTCTGCGCGCGCAGCCGGCCTTGCTGGCGCCGTATGTCAAGACGATCATCGTGGTTGCCGCGCATTATCCGGCGGCCCGGCAGTCGGGGCATTGGTCCAATTACGCATTGGGCCGGGACTATCACGATGTGTTACGCGGCAAGCTGAAGGAGCTGGCCGAAGCGATCCGCGGTCAAATTTCCGTGCCCCTGCGCTCGCGGATCTGCGTGGACAGCGCGCCGGTCCTGGAGCGCGAGTGGGCCTGCCGCGCCGGGCTGGGCTGGATCGGACGGCAGGGCAGCCTGGTCCATCCCGAATTCGGGTGCTGCCTGTTCCTGGGGGAATTGCTGACGGACCTGGAACTGGAAGCCTCGCCCGCTGTTCCCAACCAGTGCGGCGACTGCCGGCTTTGCGTCGAGTCCTGCCCCGCCGGTGCCATCCAGGCCGACGGACTGGTGGACGCGCGCCGCTGCTTATCCTACCTGACGATCGAGCACAAGGGCGACATCCCGGCGGCGCTTCGGCCCCTGGTGAAGACCCTCTTCGGCTGCGACCGCTGCACGGCCGTCTGCCCGCGGAATCGGGAACGGGATGAAGCCGTAGAAATGAAAAACTGCGGAGCATTACCCACCCCTGCCCCCTCCAGGGAGGGGAACAGAAATAAACCGGCGAGGGAAGACATTCCCCTTGTCTGCCATAGCGGCTTCCAAGCTCAACTCCCCTCCTTGGAGGGGCGGGGGATGGGTAAATTCATCGCCGACAATTCTGTCATGAACGAATTTCGCGGAATCGGTCCGCCCCTGCCCACGCCGGAAGCCTGCCTGGCAATGACGGAGACGGATTTCGAGCGCCGGTTCGCCGGTACCGCCGTGCACCGGCTAGGATTGCAGCGCCTGCAGCGCAACGCGGCGGTGGTAATTGATAACCAGCTTAACCCGGAAACCGGATTGTCCCGGGGCGGAATGAACACGGGTTCCTGATCACCGCTGCGGCTCACCACCGTAAGCTAACGAATGTTTTTCATGTAGGCGAGGAACTGCCCGGCATAGCGGTCAAGATTGGCGATGGCCCCGCCGCCCCGAAGCGGCGAACAGGTTTCATAACTAACCCAGCCATTATAACCGATCTCCCGAAGCGCCGCAAAATAGGAAGGGTAATCCACTTCGCCCGTGCCCATCGGCACCGCCTTCACCAGTGACGGCTCCAGCTTCTCGTAAGCCACCAAGCCGGGATGATAGCGATGTCGCTTTAAAACCACGTAATCGGCCACCGTGGAGAAAACGATTTTGTCCTTCACTAGGGCAAGTGATTTCCGCAGGTCCTCGCCACGCAAATGCATTGACCACGCATCCACCATGAGCCCGAGATTCTGCCGGTTGACCTCGTAATAAAATTCGAGCAGGCTTTTGGTGTCCACGGCGATATCATGATGATTCTGGATGCCGATGGTCACCTCATACTCCCGGACGGCATCACAGCACTCCTGGACCGCCTTGACGCAGTTCTGCCATTGAATCCCGAACGGCTCGTGAGTGTTGTCGTATCCGGTGAAAATCCGCACCAGTTTTGTGCCCAGCGCCTGGGCGATTGCTCCGATGCTCCGTACATACGACACCTGCAGATCGACAAACGGCACCTCCCGGGATTCGCTGCCTGCCGTAAAATTGGTATAGGCGGCCAGGCAGGCCACTTCCAGGCCGCTTTTGGCGATCAATTCCCGCAGGCGCTCGACCGATTCCGGTGGAGCGTTGAAGGGATAGAGATGCGGCTTCTTGCACATAATTTCGATCCCGGTGTACCCCAGCGCGGCGGCCTTGGGGATAAAATCCTCAAGCCTCAATCTGTCCTGTCCCCACAAACCGGCATAGCTGACTGAAAATAAACATGTTTTCATATTTTTCTCCCGGAACGTTAATTACCAGCGCCTTAATGTAGTCGGTTTACCGCCCGCGAGGCAAGAAACAATCATTGCGCACACATCGTCCAGATAATTTCATTTATAATTGTTAGTTTTTGTGGAAGCGGCTAGGATGCTGGCCGGCATTATGCAACTCTTCGATTCCCATTGTCATTTACAGGATGAACGTTTGTTGCCGCGGTTGCCGCAGGTGCTGGAGCGGGCCGGCACTGCCGGCGTTTGCCACATGCTGTGCTGCGGAACGCAGGAGGGCGACTGGGCGGCGGTGCGTAAATTGGCGGCGGCGCATCCGGAAATCATTCCTTGCTTCGGCCTCCATCCCTGGTACCTGGAAGGACGCGGCGCGAAGTGGCTGGACGTGCTGGAGAAATATCTGGGCGAGGCCCCGTCCGGCGTCGGGGAAATCGGACTCGATCATGCGCTCGCGGAACGCCGCGACGCGGAGCAGGATGAGGTGTTCCTGGCCCAGCTGCGCCTGGCGCGGAAGCTGGGGCGGCCGGTTAGCGTTCATTGCCGGAAAGCCTGGGGCCGCCTGCTGGAACTGCTGAAAGCGGAAGATGGGTTGGTGGTCGGCGGAATTATTCACTCCTATTCCGGGCCGCCGGAACTGGTGGACGAACTGCAAGCGCTGGGGTTTTACCTTTCATTCAGCGGAACGATTACCCGCTCGGGCAACAAGCGGGGTCATCGCGCGGTGATGGCGGTTTCTCAGGAACGCCTGCTGATCGAGACCGACAGCCCCGACCTGGCGCCGGTGGGCGCGGCGAGCGCGGTCAACGAGCCGGCAAACCTGGTCCTGGTGGCGGAAGCTGTTGCCCGGCTGCGGAACATTTCCGTGGCAAAGTTGGCGGAACAGACCTATGCTAACGCCTGCCGATTGTTGAAAAATATCGAAACGCAAGACCCGGAATGATTATAGGGCGGGCACGTCCGGTCCGCGGGATTGCCCGCCGGATTTGATTCAATGATCGGCGGTTCAGCTTTTGTAGCCGCGATCCAGCCTTCGCAGCCAGGAGCTTTGCTACGACGGAGTAGGCCCGATGGTCACGGTATTGACCAACGAAGACCGACATCACCTGCCCGCATTGCTACGCAAAGCGTTGTAGGCAGGTCGATGTCGCCTATAGTAAGAGTCGCGCCCCGATCCGAATCGGAGCGCCTAATTTAATGCTAATAAATTTCAAAAAGGTGGGGCGAGGCCTCCGTCCGAGTCGTCTGATGCTGAACGGCTCACCCGGAGGATTCGCCCTACCTTGGAATAAAGTCACTCCGCAGCGGAGCCTAATTTATGAACCGATTTTGCCGCATTGAGCAACTGCTGGGCCGCGAAGCGCTGGCGAAGCTGGCCGCCGCCCGCGTGGCCGTGTTCGGCCTGGGCGCGGTCGGCTCCTATGCCGTTGAGGCCATGGCCCGCGCCGGCGTCGGCTACCTGCGCCTGGTGGATTGCGACACCATCCACCCGAGCAACTTCAACCGCCAGCTCTACGCCCTGGAGTCCACCCTCAACCGGCCGAAGACCGATGTCGCCCGGGCGCGGGTGCTGGACATCAACCCTGCCTGCCGGGTGGAAACCCACCAGGTGTTTATCGAGGAAGCCAACGCAACAGCCTTGCTAACCGGCCCCCTGGACGTGGTCATCGACGCCATTGACAGCGTCTCGCCCAAGGTCGCGCTGATCGCGACGGCCGTGCGGGGTGGACTGAAAGTCATCGCCAGCATGGGCGCGGCGACGCGCACGGATCCGCTGGCGGTGCGCGTAGGCGACATTTCCGAGACTGAGATCTGCCCACTGGCCCGGTTCATCCGCAAGAAACTGCGCCGGCACGGCATCGAGCGGGGCGTGACCTGCATCTACTCGCTGGAGCCGGCCCGGAACAAGGCGGCACCGGTCGGGACAGAGGAGCCGGACACGTTCGTCAAGGGCCGCCCGCACCGGCCGATCGGCAGCCTGCCGTACATGACCGGCCTCTTCGGCCTGCTGGCGGCGCACCAGGCCCTGCGGCTGATCGTGGATTTGGATCACACCTGAATATTGCACGATCATCGTGCAATATTCACTTTCTCCTAAGCAAGCATTGCCAGCTGGCGAAAGACGTTAAGTTTCAATAATAACCCGTTGGATTATTATCGCAACTAATGTGGTTAACCCCGTTTGACCGCGTTTTACGCGGCCATCATCATGTGACCGCGTTGACCCGTGAAGCGTGACTCACGTGGCGGCCCTTTGGTGAATTTTGCGCCGGCTCGGCGCAAAATTCAGGTAATAATTTATATTTGTCTATCAGGACGCGCTCAGCTATTATCCGAGGCAATTCATTCAGCAACCCTTTCCCACAGGAAGCACCATGAACGAAGCCAAGATCAAAAAGCTCAAGAAGGCCATCCGTAACATTCCCGATTTCCCGATCAAGGGCGTGCTCTTCCGGGACATCACGCCGATCCTGGCAGATCCAAAGTTGTTCAAGGCCGCGATCGACGTGTTCTGCGCGCGGCACAAGGACAAGCAAGTTGATGCCGTAGCCGCAGTGGAGGCACGCGGGTTCATCTTCGGCGGCGCGGTGGCCCGCGCCCTGAACACCGGCTTCATTCCCATTCGCAAAAAAGGCAAACTACCCTTCACCACGCTCGAGGAGTCCTACCAGCTGGAATACGGCTCGGCGACGCTGTCCATGCACACCGACGCCCTCAAGCCGGGCGACACGGTCCTGCTCGTGGATGACCTATTGGCGACCGGCGGCACGGCGGCGGCTTCCGCGAACCTGATCGAAAAGCTCGGCGCCCGCATCGAGGAAATTGTTTTCCTGATTGAACTGACGTCCTTAAAGGGGCGCGAGAAGCTTTCAAAATACCCGGTGTATTCCGCAATAACCTTCGAATGAACGAGCACCTGGTCAAGATGGGAGTGGCGTTTGCGGCGGGCACGGGCTCCACAGCCAGCATACTTTGGCTATTGGGATTCCTACCGCTGCCCGGTTATATCAAGCGGGCCATGGGTATCGTCGTGCCGCTCCCCGTGATCCTGATCGCGCTGGTGATGCTTTATTACGGGCCCGGCGCATTGCCCGGGCAGGCCGAAGCATCGCCGGCCTCGGCCGGCGACCTGCGCAAGATGTTTTTCTACGGCATCATCACCGCCCTGGCCTATCTTCTCATCGCCGCCGTGGTCCGGATGATCCTCAGGAAAATCTCGCTTGGCGGGTATGAGGAAGATTAAGCCACGGATTGACCCGCGGCCACCAAAGCAAGAGACTTTACCGCGCATAACAGTGGATTTCACGGATAAAGATATCACTCGAATTTCTTTCTGATGAGAGTCTTGCAAAACCCATGTAAAAGCCGGCCACGACAGAGCGTGGCCCTCCAACAGGGGCATAATCCGACGTATTTTTGAAGATGGAGGGACGCGCTCTGTCGCGTCCGCAGGGTTTTGCCAGAGCCTCTGATATCAGCGATATCCGTGGTAACAATCCGATCAGTGCCGGACCTTGTTGATCAGGTCGGTGGTGCTATAGCCTTCCACCAGCGGGCAAAACTCAACCCGTCCGCCCCAGCCAGCCAATAGTTCGCGTTCCGCCCGGACCCGCTCCTCTTCGTAGGTGCCGCCCTTGACATGGATGTCCGGCTTGATCCGGGCCAGCAGTTCGAGCGGGTTGTCGCCGGGAAAGGGATAGGCCAGCGCAACCGAATCCAGGGCCTGCAGCGCGGACAGCCGGAATGACGCCGGGAAAACCGGCCGCGACGGGCCCTTGTAGGCGCTGACTGATTCATCGTCGTTGATCAGCACCATGAGTTCATCGCCCATCCGCCGGGCCTGCGCCAGCAGGCGCAGATGCCCGAGGTGGAGAATGTCAAAACAACCGTTGACGGTGACCAGGATGCGGTCCTCGCGTTTTGCCTGGAGCTGGGCCAGGTCCGCCGGACCCGTCCGGCTGTCGCCGGTTCCGGGCGCAAGCGGCACCGGGGTGGCATTGTGAAGAATCCGGTCGGAAATATCCTGGGTGAAACATTCGGATAGCGGCGGCAAATCAACAATGCTGTCGGCCAGCGCCCGGGCAGTCTTGTGCAAAGGGAGCGTGATGGCCTGGGCCAGGCAATCCGCGAGACGATAGGGTTGCAGATCGCGCAGTCCGTCTGCGGCCCGTTCAGTCGTGAGCGGCAGGACGACTGACACATCCCGGAGGTGCGCCACGGCTTCCGTCCGTGCTGCCGCGGAATTCCAGGCCCAGTCCCGGTTCTGACGAAGCTCGTCCGCGTCCACCACCACGCAGACCTTGGAAGCCTGGCAGGCCGCTGTGCGCAAGGCCAGCAGATTCCCCGGCTGAAAGATATCAAACGATCCGGCCACAACGGCCACGCTGTCGCCGGCGCGCACGACCGCATCCCGCCAGGCACGGATGCCGGTCGGCGTCAGAATTTTGTCATGCCGATCCATGGCGCCCAAGATTAACCCGATGTTATTGTTTACGCAAGCTAACCGCCAGACCGTCATAGGGGACGGTCATGCCGGGGGGCAGAGCCCGCTGGGCCTGCTCGTGAGCAAGCTGGTGACCGAGATGGGTGATGAAGGAGCGGCGGGCGTCGATGCGCCGCAGGACCGCCACACTTTCCGCGAGCGTAAAATGAGTCGGGTGGGCATCCGGGCGCAAGGCGTCCAGGATCATGACGTCAATCCCGCGTAAGCGCCGGATGACGGCGGCGTCCATAAAGTGGCAATCCGGCACGTACGCCATGGCATGGCCGTCTGCTTCCAGCCGATAGCCGAATGTCGGCAGGTCGGCATGCTCAACCTGGATTGGTTCCACCGTAATTGCGCCGATCCGGAACGGCTGGGATACGGGATGCATTGCCACGCGCGGATAGGCCAGACCCGGCGGAGCGATGTTTTGAACGTAGGGGAACATACGCAGCAGGTCGTCCAGCGTAGCCTTGTTCCCGTAGACCGGAATGACCTGGTTTTGTACGATATTGAACCGGCGAATATCGTCGAAGCCCACGATATGATCGGTATGGCTGTGGGTAATCAGCAGGGCATCCAGCCGCGGCACTTTGAAGGTCAGGACCTGATCGCGAAAATCCGGGGGCGTATCGATGACCAGGTGCAATCCGGCGGCTGCAACATGAAGGCTGGCCCGGCGTCGCTTATCACGCGGATCCGTGGACAAGCACACCGGGCAGGCACATCCAATGGCGGGAATGCCGATGGAAGTACCGGTGCCGAGGAAGGTCAATTTCATCAGAACTCCGGAGATCAAAAGGCCGTGTCGAATAGCTGTAAATTAAACTATGGGAGCCCACCCCTTGCCCCTCCAAGGAGTGGAGCTGGTTGGTTTTAATATCTTATCTTATCTTATGCTTGATCCGCTCCCGGGCTGGGAGGGTTAGAAGCGGGCTTCTGCGTTATTTTAGAGACATGCAGGTCATCAGTCGACACAGGAAACCAAGCTATAACAGTATTTGATTCGGCTGGTTTTACAGATCGACTACCGACCGCTGCTGCTCCGAGGCTCTGTTGAGCCTCTTGCCCGCTGGCCCTCAGGCCTCCTTATCCACCGGGATGCGCATGCCGTAGAACGAGCGGTAGACGAACACCAGAGCAACCAGGAAAAAGCAGGCGCCGACCGCCGGCCTGACCCACGTATCCTGCATGGTCACAGCGATCTCGACTGCCAGCAGACCGAAGAGGGTAGTGAACTTGATCACCGGGTTCATCGCCACGGATGAGGTATCCTTGAACGGGTCGCCGACGGTATCGCCGACCACACAGGCCGCATGCAGGTCGGTGCCCTTCATGCGCAGGTCCACTTCCACTATTTTTTTGGCGTTGTCCCAGGCCCCGCCAGCATTGGCCATGAAAATCGCCTGGAACAAACCAAAGAACGCAATGGCGATCAGGTAGCCGATGAAGAAATAGGGATTAAAAAACGAAAGGGCCAGCGCCAGACAGAAAATAGTCACGAAGATGTTGACCATGCCTTTCTGGGCATACATGGTGCAGATGCGAACGACTTCTTTGCTGTCCTTGATCGAGGCCGTGACGCTGTCGAGCTTGATGTGTTCCTTGATGTAGACCACGGCGCGGTAGGCGCCGGTGACCACCGCCTGGGTCGAAGCACCGGTAAACCAGTAGATCACGGCGCCGCCCATCAGCAGGCCAAGTATGATTTCGGGCTGCACCAGGCTCAGCTTGCCAACAACACCACCGTATTTGGCTTCCAGGAGCAAAATGATACCAAAGATCATCGTGGTGGCGCCGACCACCGCCGTGCCGATCAGTACCGGCTTGGCTGTGGCCTTGAAGGTGTTGCCAGCGCCGTCGTTTTTCTCGAGGCACAGCTTAGCTTTTTCGAAGTTGGGTTCGAAGCCGAACAAACGCTTGATTTCCTCCTTTATGCCGGGAATGGATTCGATCTGGCTCAGCTCATAGACCGATTGGGCGTTATCGGAAACCGGCCCGAAGCTATCAACCGCAATGGTTACCGGGCCCATGCCCAGGAATCCGAAGGCCACCAGGCCGAAGGCAAAAATCGGCGTGGCAAACGTAAGGTCAACCGGCGTAGTGGGCATGATGGCGAGCAGATCCGGGTGCCGGGAGATCAGATAACTGACGAACATAAGCGACAGGATCAACAGGCCCTCCCAGAAAGCTGAAAAATTACCGGCTACGAACCCGGAAAGAATATTCAGCGACGCTCCGCCCTGCCTGGCGGAAGTAACCACTTCCTTGACATGGCGCGAATTCGTGCTCGTAAATATTTTGGTGAACTCCGGGATCAAGGCTCCGGCCAGCGTACCGCAGCTGATGATCACCGCCAGCACCCACCACAGACTGCCGTGTTCAGCCTCGGGCAGGAGCAGGAAACTGGCCGCAAAGGTGACGGCCACAGAAATCAGGGATGTGATCCAGACCAGGTGGGTGAGCGGCTTTTCCGCGTCGAATTCATCGGCGTCGCGATACTTGGCAGCCGACATTTTTTCGGTAATAAAATATGCAACCAGCGAGGTCAGAATCATCAGGATGCGCATCACGAACAGCCAGACGATCAATTGCCCGCACAGCACCGGTTTATGCACCAGGGCCAAGGCCAGCAGGGCGATCAGGGCCACACCCGTCACACCATAAGTCTCGAAGCCATCGGCGGTCGGCCCGACGCTGTCGCCAGCGTTATCGCCGGTGCAATCGGCAATGACGCCGGGGTTCTTCGGATCGTCTTCCGGCAGCTTGAAAATAATCTTCATCAGGTCGGAGCCGATGTCGGCGATCTTGGTAAAAATTCCACCGCAGATACGGAGGGCGCTGGCGCCAAGCGACTCGCCAATGGCAAACCCGATGAAACAGGGTCCGGCCAGCTCCTTGGGCAGGAAGGCCAGAATGCAGATCATGAAGAACAGCTCCACGCTGACCAGCAGCAAGCCGACACTCATGCCAGACTTCATCGGAATCGCCAGGGCCAGCCACGGCTTGCCGCGCAAGGCGGCAAAGGCGGACCGGGAATTGGCCTGAGTGTTGATCCTAATGCCGAACCAGGCGACGCCATAAGAGCCCAGGATGCCCAGGATGGACGCCAGCAGGATAATGACAATATGTAACGTGCTCTTCTCCTGGAGCACACCGAAGTAATACCACATGCAGGCCCCGATGAGCAGCCAGAGTATCGCCAGGAACTTGCCTTGCTGGAAAAGATAGGTCTTACAGGTTTCCCAGATCGTCTGCGACACCGCACTCATGCTCTCATGCACCGGCAAGGCCTTGGTCTGAGCGTACTGGATCAGGCCAAAAATTAGGCCGATGGCGCAGACCACCAGTCCGCAATAAAGCAGGAGCATCCCGCTGACCGGCACTCCCAGCACCGTGAAAGCAACCGTGCTCAACTCGGGGAGATTGATGTCCGACTCCCCCGCCAGCGCCGCCGAACAAGCCCCTAACATCAAAACCGCAAGCATGGCCCACATTTTCCATTGTCCGATCCGTTTCATCGTCCGATACCCTCCTCGGTGCGCCTGATGGCGCTGGTTATTGAACCTGGCATACCGCATGATTGTCTGCCGCGCGGCTCCGCGGTCCACGGAGCCACGGCAACATAGTGATTTCAATGGGACTGAAAAAAATCGATTTACAAGTCAAGAACCCGCCAATTTAATCAAAAAAAAAAAAAGAATGATAAACGCGGAGAATAGTAGGGCTCCCGGGACGGGGAGTCAATTGTTTTTACGGGGTTCCATCACCGGCCAAATGAGAGAGGCGACCACAGAGGCCAAAAGAATGCCCGCGATCATGCCCAAGGCAATACCGGTCGGCATCTTATAAAAATCGCCCATAAGCATCTTTATACCCACGAAGATAAGGATGATGGAAAGCCCATAATGGAGGTGGTGAAACGTGCGCATCATTCCGGCCAGGGCGAAGTAGAGCGCCCGCAGCCCCAAGACGGCGAAGATATTCGAGGTGTAAACGATAAACGGGTCCACGGTAATGGCCAAAACGGCCGGAATCGAATCGACGGCAAATACAATATCGCTGGTTTCCACCACCAGGAGAACTACAAACAAGGGCGTAGCCAGAAAATGCCCCGCTTTTTGAGTAAAAAATCGTTCGCCTTCGTATTGTTCCGTCACAGGCATCCAACGACGTAGGAGTTTAAGCAGCGGATTCTTTTCCGGACGGATCTCCTGGTTCTTTTGTAACATCATCTTAATGCCGGTCAGGACCAGAAACACCCCGAAAACATAAATAATCCAGCTAAAGCGTGTGATCAGGGTTATACCTATGGCAATAAAAACCGCCCGCATGACAATCGCGCCGAGGATGCCCCAGAAAAGAACCTTATGCTGGTAAGACGCAGGAACGCGAAAGTAGGAAAAGATCAGCAGAAAAACAAAGATATTATCCACGCTGAGGGAATACTCGATAACATACCCGGCCAGGAACTCGATCGCCTTCGCCGGCCCTCTCCAAAAATAGATACCCAAGTTGAACACGAGCGCCAAGGCAACCCAGAAAACAACCCACAACAAGGCTTCCTTGAGTTGAATAACATGGGCCTTACGCTGAAAAACCCATAGATCCAAGACCAGCATCACCAGGATGAAGATACTGAAAGCAACCCATAGCAGAACTTGGTGTGACATCACGGCGCAGTCCTTTCGGCGCTGGGTACGAAGCCTTTTAAAACGAGTCAATTTGAAATCATAAGAACTTCCCCTGCTCCAATCAATCATAACCGTACAGCAATTGCATTATGGCCTTTAGCTTATCCACGCTAAACCGTTATATAAAACCAAGATCGCAGGGATTAACCCTGCGCTACCCTGAGTTGCGGGCCTTAGCGCGCCTTAGATTCTCGCGCCCTTGCGTCACGGGTGAAGAGATTGGCTGAAAAAAGTGCCCCTTTCCAGCCAATCTGTCGCTCTCGTCGCACAAGGCGGCAGGAGGCGCAGGCCATAATGCGAATGGCTGAATGGCTGGACCATGCCAATTTACAGTTGTAAAATCCTGTTTGTTTATAGTATATTTTTTGAGGTTGAAGCTCACGGTTTTTATCACCTGAATATTGCACGATTATCGTGCAATATTCACTTTCGCCTAAGCGGGCATTGCCCGCTGGCGAAAGACGTGCAGTTTCGAAAATAACCCGTTGGGTTGCTTTCGAAACTAACGTGGTTAACCCCGTTTGGCCGCGTTTTACGCGGCCATCATCACGTGACCGCGTTGGTACGTGAAACGTGACTCACGTGGCGGACCTTGGGGTGAATTTTGCGCCGTCTCGACGCAAAATTCAGGTATCACAATACATTTTAGCTCAAGCTCTTGAACTGGTCGAATAATTTTCTTTTGATGAATTATTCAGGCTGGCAGCCAGAAAAATATTTAGCTTCGTTATTATCCCGATTAGAGTTATGCCATCAACTAAGCAACGTCTGGACCAACTTCTCGTAACACGTTGCCTGGCAGAAAGCCGCGAGAAAGCGCAACGGCTCATTCTGGCCGGCCAAGTCCGAATAGGGGGCCAGATTGCCGACAAACCCGGCCGGCGCGTGACCTCGGACGCCGCACTCGTCGTAGCCGCTGGCGAACGCTTCGTCGGCCGCGGCGGCGAAAAGCTGGAGCGCGCCTTTAAGGTTTTTCAGCCCGATGTCAAGGGACTGGTCTGTCTGGATATCGGCGCCTCGACCGGCGGCTTCACGGATTGCCTGCTCCAGCACGACGCCGCCAAGGTCTATGCTGTTGACGTGGGCGCCGGCCAGTTGCACTGGAAGCTCCGGAACGATCCGCGCGTAGTGGTTATGGACAAGGTCAACGCCCGCTACCTGCGGCCCGGCGACCTGCCGGAACCGGCGGCGTTCGCCGCGCTGGACGTGTCGTTTATTTCTTTGACAAAGGTCCTGCCCGCGATTAAAGATATTCTTAAAGCGGGGTCACGAATAATAACGCTGATTAAGCCGCAATTCGAGGCCGAACGCCGCGAAATCGGGCGCGGTGGCGTGGTGCGGGACCCGGCAGCACGGCAACGTGCGATCGAACGCATCCGCCAGTTCGGCGAAATGGAGCTGGGTTTGCAATGGCTGGAGCTTTGTGAATCTCCGTTGCGCGGTCCGGCCGGCAACGTTGAATTCCTGGCATATTGGGAAACAAAACCATGAAAAAAACAATCGGCATCTTCGCCAACTGCAACAAGCCTTCGGCGCCAACCGTCCTGCATCGCCTGGAACGTCTGGCCAAAAAATTAGGCTTCCGGCTGATGGCCGCTGACCCGACGGCCGACCTGCTCCCGGCCGCCATCCGTACGGAAGCGGCAAAGCTGATCCGAGAAATGGATTACCTGTTGGTCCTCGGCGGCGACGGCACAATGTTAAAAGCCATCCGCCTGCTGAACGGACGCGATATTCCAGTTTTAGGAGTCAACCTGGGAAGCCTGGGATTTCTGACCAGCGTCACCGAAGAGAACTTGGAGCAATCCCTGGCCTGCCTGGCTCGCGGACGCTTCAGCACCAGCCGGCGCACGTTGGCCGATTGCGGCCTGCGCCGGGGTTCGACCATCATCAGCCGCTACCGGGCCTTGAACGATATCGTTATCGAACGCGGGGCTTCATCCCGGATTGTCACCTTGAATTTGAAGGTGGACGACGAAGAAGTCTCCGCCTACATGGCCGACGGCCTGATTGTTTCCACGCCGACCGGCAGCACCGGGCATTCGCTCTCGGCGGGCGGGCCGATTCTGCTTCCCGAAAGCCGCACGCTGCTCGTCAGCCCGATCTGTCCGCACACCCTCAGCACGCGTCCGCTAGTCATCCCGGACGGCAAGCGAATCAGCATGACCGTAGCCAAGTGCGCAGGCAGCCTACAGCTATCGGTAGACGGGCAAGTGGGCGAGCCGTTGCGCATCGGCGACCGGGTTGAAGTCCGGCGCAGCCCGCACCAGGCCCGTTTCGTACATCTGCCGGATTACAGTTATTTCTCCGTCCTGCGTCAAAAGCTGCACTGGCGCGGCTCGGCCCTGGCGTGAAGACCGTTCTAGTTTGATGCATCGAAATTTTCCGCTTCCAGCGGATCCGCTGCTACCGTTGCTAAAGCTATGGCGGACAAGCCGCAGACGATTTTTTGTAGCCGCGCACGCTGGGCGCGGTCTTTGAATTGGCGGATGACCGACCAGATCCCGAACATGAAGCGTATCTGAATCGACTACAGAAGATCAGATCCGACCCCAGATTGGTCGACTACAGTAAAGGTTGACTGGCAACTGCCGTGCTTAGTTTAATATTCAGGAAACAAGAATATTTTCGCGTCACACCGTGAAGCACTACAGCAAAACACACCCAATTCTCCGCGCCCCATCAGGGACGCGATGATATTCGCGAACACCCAGACCGGCGCTGAAACGTCGGCCTATTATAATTTCGTCCCGCTGGGAATTGATAAACAAGCCCGGCTAAAGTGCTACCCGCAACGGACATATTTTGAACCGGGCCCAAGCAGGCTGTCGCTTGCGCTCGCGGCGCGCCCGACGCATCAGCGCCGACCGCCAAGCAGTCCGGAGCGGATCAGGAAATACAACAGCGTGAGCAAGGCCGAAACGGCAGCGGCAATGTAGGTTAAGAAAGCGGCATTCAACACTTGGCCGGCCGACCTCTCTTCTTGGCCGGACACGATGCCGGACGAGACCATCAGCCGTTTCGCGCGGGCGCTGGCGTCCCACTCCACCGGCAAGGTGACCAGGGAAAACAGCACTACCACCCCAAAGAGCGCTATTCCCAGTTTGACCAGCATTAGCGAGCCCATAATAAACCCCAGCGGTATGAGGATATAGGGGGCAATCGTGCCTATCTGGGTAACCGGCACCAGCGCCGAGCGCAGTCCGAGCGGCCCATAATGGCGGGCGTGCTGGATGGCGTGTCCCGCTTCATGGCAAGCCACGCCGATCGCTGAAAGTGAATTGGAATTATAGACCTTTTCCGAAAGGCGTAATGTGTGCGCTCGCGGGTCGTAATGATCGCTTAAAAAACCGCCGATACGTTCAACGTTTACGTTATGAATACCACTGCGCTCCAGCAGGCGGCCGGCGGCCTCCGCGCCGGTCATGCCGGACGAAGCCCGGACGCGTTCATATTTCGCAAAAGTTGAGCGGGTGATCCACGAGGCCACTCCGGCCAAGATCAAGGCCGGTACAAGCATGATAATGTACAATGGATCGATAAACATAATTTTGTACCTTAATTTTTAACCGCCAGCGTCGGACAGCGCCTGTTCCAGCAATATATTCTATGCGGTGTCGGGCTCAAGTCAACCGCTTAGAGCCGATCTTCACGAGGCGTGCTCGCGGATATGCCGGCAGATATCGACCGCCAGGCTCAGGGCCTCGGCGGCCTGCCGGCCGCTGACCATGGGCTGGGCGCTGGCGCGGATGCACGCCACAAACGACGAGAGCTCGTTCAGCAAAGCTTCCCCCTTTTCGATCGGGACCCGGTTGCGTTCTATTTTCCCGTCGCGCTTACGGTATAGTTCTCCAGCCTGGTTCTGGTAATCGAGCGAAATGTAGGTGTCTTCCTGGAACACGCGGATCTTGCGCATGTTTTCCGGACTGATCCGGCTGGTGGTCACATTGGCCACGCACCCGTTCTCGAACGCCAGCCGGACATTAGCGATATCCTCGCTGGGACTGAGCACCGGCACGCCGACGGCGTGGATTTCACGGACCGGCGAGCGCACCAGGTGCAGGATGACTTCCAGGTCGTGGATCATCAAATCCAGCACCACGCTGACCTCCGTGCCCCGCGGCAGTTGTCCCTTCCGCACCGGCGGGTAGGGAGCCAGGCGGTGGGCCTCGATGAATCGCGGATGGTCCAAGACTTCTTCCAAGACCTTGATCACCGGGTTAAAGCGCTCGACATGCCCCACTTGGAGAATCAAATTTTTAGCCTGCGCCGCCGCGACCATCTGCTCGGCATCCGCGGTCCGGGTGGCAATTGGTTTCTCAACCAGTAGATGCACGCCGCGCTCAAGAAACAGCGCGGCCGCCTCGCAATGTTTGTCAGCCGGCACGACGATGCTGGCGGCTTCCACCGCCGCCGCCAAGTCGGCCATATCCCGAAAAACTCTCGTCCGGTAGCGAGCCGCTATTTCCTCTGCCCGCGCCGTGTTGAGATCGTACACTCCGACCAGTTCCGCCGTGGGCAGTTCGGAATAAATCCGCGCATGCCATTGGCCCAGGCTGCCCACGCCGACCACCCCGATCTTGACCTTGTGATCATTCATAAATGTTATCCAATGCAGCCTGTGTTTGATACCGGATGTTCCATGATGGTGCTTGGCATTGCATCATTCATCGCAACCGCCAAGAAAGCGAGCTCCAGCCTATCGGCTTCCGCTACCAGGCGCTCACGTTCCAGCAAGATCGTGCGGCCGGCTTCCACGGCAAGGACAGTGGCGCATATTTTTTTTAATATTTTGAACGTTTGCGGACCTATCACCGGAATATCGAAACGCATATCATGACCGCGCTTGGCGGCCTTAACGACCACGGCGCCTGCCCCCCCCAGCCGACCGGCCCGCAAAAGGGTTTCATCGGTGCCTTCGAAGCCCTCGACCGCGAGGATGGTGCCCTGCTTAACGACGACCGTCTGGCCAATATCCAGGCCGCTGACCGCCTTGGCCGCCCGGCAGCCAAGCTCGATGTCAGACTGCTCAGCCGGCGTCGGAGCGCGGCGGCTCATCAGACCGGGAGCGGGCATGGCGGATTCCATAAAAAGTGAGGCCGGCAGCAGCTCCACGCCCGCTGTTTTCAACTCAGCGCCAATCGTACTAAAAATGGTCTCGGCATTGCGCGTCCGCAGGCGGGCAAGCAACGCCAAGGCACGATGGTCGAGTCGCACGTTAAACAGACGGGAGGGCGTGATCTGGCCAGCCATTACCGCTTGCGTGACCCCGCTGTGACGGAAGACATCCAACAGACGGGTCAACTGCCCGACGTGCAGCCACTGCACCTCATCGACCAGGCGTTCGATGGCGCGATCCGTTTCACCCCGGAATGCAACGGCCACCAGGCGCCGGACGCCCTGTTTTTTCGCCGATTCCGCCAACAACAGCGGGTAGGCACCACGACCTGCTATTAATCCCAACTTTTCAGGTTGATTCATTAATGTGTTTTAGTATAGCGCATGACACAGAATCACAATCAAAACTAGAAGCTGGCCGACGCTTATCCGAGCATGGCTTTCAAATCTTCCTCGGGCGTCTTGACCGGCATCAGGTTGAAGCGCTCCACCAACACCTTCAGTACGTTGGGACCGACGAAGGCCGGCAGTGTCGGGCCTAAGCGCATATTCTTGATGCCCAGGTACAGCAGCGTCAGCAGGATGCAGACAGCCTTTTGCTCGTACCAGCTCAACACCATGCTCAAAGGCAGCTCATTAATACCGCAGCCGAAGGCCTTGGACAGGGCCACGGCAATCTGAATTGCGGAATAGGCATCGTTGCACTGTCCGCAGTCCAGCAAGCGTGGAATCCCGCCAATATCACCAAAGGGCAGTTTATTGAAACGGTACTTGCCGCAGGCAAGCGTCAGTATTACGCAATCTTCCGGCACCTGCCGGGCCAGTTCGGTGTAATAATTCCGCCCGGATTTTGCTCCATCACAACCGCCGATGAGGAAGAAGTGGCGAATTTTTCCGTCTTTAACCGCCGCTACAACCTTATCCGCCACACTCATCACGGCGTTGCGTGCGAAACCAATAGTGATGGTCTGAGGTTCGGCGTCTTTTTCGAACCCCGGGGCCGCCAATGCGGCTTCGATCACCGGCGCAAAATCCTTGTTTTCGGCAGCGTCGGCGGAGATGTGCGTTACGTCCGGCCAGGCCACAAGGCCTGTTGTGAAGATACGCTGTTTGTAGCTATCCTTGGGTTTCTGAATACAGTTGGTGGTCATCAGAATTGCGCCGGGGAAGCCGTCGAACTCCTGACGCTGGTCCTGCCAGGCCCCGCCGTAGTTGCCCACCAGGTGCTTGTGTTTTTTGAGTTCCGGATAGGCCAGGCAGGGCAACATCTCGCCGTGCGTGTAGACATTAATCCCTTTGCCGGCGGTCTGTTCCAGGAGCATAGCGAGATCTTTCAGATCGTGGCCAGAGACCACAATACACTTGCCCTGGACAGGCGTGACGCGAACTTCGGTCGGCTCAGGATGTCCGTATGTGCCGGTATTGGCAGCGTCGAGCATCTCCATAGCTTTAAGGTTTATTTCGCCAACACGCAGCGTCATGGTCACCAAGGCATCCAGGTCGGCAGGATTACCGGCCAGAAAGTCCAGCGCCTCATGTATGAATGCATACACGTCGTCATCTTCCACGCCCAGAATCTGGGCGTGCTCAACGTAAGCGGCCATGCCTTTTAAGCCGTAGGTGATAAGCTCCTGAAGGCCCGCCACATCTTCTCCGAGAGCGTCAATCCGTTTCTGGATCGTGATCTGCTCTCCCTGGCGGATCATCCCGTTGAGGTCGTTGAGCGGCTCAATGGCCGCCTCGTTTGCCGGCGGCTCCGGCCGCTGCCCGGACTTTTGACATGCCGTCTGGTATGCCTGTTTGATCTCGCTGCGGATTGTGACGCCGCGTTGGATCAGCTCGGCCACTCGCTGGGGATCGAAGTTTACATTGGTTACTGTGGCGAACAGCGCCTCGACGACCAATAAATCGGCCGGACGATGCGTCACGCCGAGCCTTCGCGCCCGGTGGGCGTACTGACTGATGCCTTCGGCAACGTGCAGCGCCAAATCCTGAAGCGCCGCGGTCTCAGGATCTTTGCCGCAGACACCGTGTGCGGTGCAACCGGTTCCCTTGGCCGTCTGTTCGCATTGGTAGCAAAACATATTCATTACGGTTGATTCCTTTATTTGATCAATAGCATTTCTTGAGTCTGCACGGGGTGGTATTACTATGCGTGAACCAGTTCGTCTTCACGATGCGCCTTGGCAACCGCGGCGGCCAATACATCAAGCTCTCCGAATGTCTCAGCCGTCGGGTATCCCTTCTGTAAGACGGTACCCAGGACTGCCACCTTGAGTTTGGGGATGAGCCCGGCGATCTGTTCTGCGGCCTGGCTGCTCCAGCCGTAGGATCCGATAATTGCAGCGTACTTCAGCTTGGGGCGCAGCAGGTTCGCCAGATGCGCGGCGTAGAACACGGCCGGGTGCGGACCCACGTGGACTGTCGGCGTTCCGACAATCAGCGTCGCGGCATCCACCAGGGCGATCGCCAGCTTGCCGATATCCGTCACTGCCAGATCGAACGCATACACGGCAATTCCGTGGCGGGCCAAGGCATCGATCAGATGCCTGACCATCGCCGCCGTGCTGCCATGCATGCTGATGTATGGCAGTACGACCTCGTTCTTCATCACCGGCGATACCCAATCCCGATAGGCGTCCAAAATAAAGGCCGGCTTGCCGTACACCGGCCCGTGGCTTGGGGCGATCATGTCGAAATCCAGCGCGCCAAGCTTCTCAAGATTCTTGATGATGAAGCTGCGGAACGGCATCATGATCTCGGCATAATAACGCTTGGCGGCCTCGTATACGCGGGCCTCGTCGGTCACGAAGAGATCGGTGGTGGCCAGGTGGGATCCAAATAAGTCGCAGGAAAACAAGCATTTATCCTGCGGAATATAAGTACACATGGTCTCCGGCCAATGAACCCAGGGCGTATAGACGAACTGCAGCGTCTTGTCGCCGAGGGAGATGGTCTGGCCATCCTCGACGACCACCAGTCGATCCTCCGGCAGCCGCAAATGAGTGCTGAGCAGGTCTTTGGCCTTAGCGCTGCAAACCAGCTTGGCGTTCGGAAAGCGAGCCATTACCAACGGGATCATGCCAGAGTGGTCCTGCTCCGAATGTTGGGATACGACATAGTCGATGCGCTCCACGCCTTGGAGCTGATCCATGAATTCGTCCTGCAGGGCCGGGTCCGCGCTATCGATCAGGGCCGTTGCATCTTGCCCTTTGACCAGGTAGGCGTTATAGCTTGTGCCATCCGGCAGCGGGACCAACGAGTCGAATAACCGCCGATCCCAGTGCACCATGGCGAAATTAAAAATCCCAGCTCGAATCTCTCGTGCGTACATAATGGACACACTCCCTTCCTTAATAATGATGGCCTTAACTCAAAAAGTCAGAACCTGGTCACTGTCACGCACCCATTCGGACAGTTCTGCCATGGTCGCTTTACACGCGCCTTCGTAATACGGCTGGCCTTTCCGGATACCACAGCGAGCCTGGCAGGTGCCGCAGACCTTCACCGTGACACCGGCGGCGATCAGATCCTTGGTCATTTGCACCAAGTCGAAAGCGCCTTCCGGCGCCGGCGCGCCGTCGCGAGCCAAGTCCACCGAGTCATTCATCAGAAACAGCCGAACATCAGCCCCGTCTTTCTGTAACTGCCCGGCCAGCCGCAGGGCGTTCCAGGTCAAGTCGGTGCCGTCGTAAGGCGCATGATTAAAGATCAACAGAATTGCCATAGATTCCTCGCTCCGTTCGGCATACCAGATTGCCAATATGCTGCATTATTTATGACGCCATGCCTGGTAACGACAAAAATGGCCGTCCTCGTCTTATGTATGCTTGAATGCTAACGCTCTCATAAGACTTCGTCAACGGCAAAGAGAGCGCGAGCCAAACGATAGGCTGCCCTGGCAGAAACCGCCTTGTCGTTCCGGGCCCGTCATGCTACGATTTACGTAAAACAAAATGGAAATGAGGTTAGAATGGCGTTGGTACGTTTCAGTATATCACTTGATCAAAGTTTGTTGGAGAAATTCGATCGCAAACTGCGGAGCGAACGTTGTCCGACCCGCTCCAAAGCTATCGGCGACTTTATCAGAAAAAGTCTGGTCGAGACAGAATGGCTGGAAGGCAACGAAGTGGCCGGGGCAATTGTGCTGGTGTATAATCACCACAAGCCGGATTTGCTCCGCAAACTGACAGCGCTCCAACATGAAAGCCATGACTTGATTATTTCAACGCAGCACGTGCATCTCGATCATGACAACTGCCTGGAGACTGTCACTGTCCGCGGAAAGCCGCATGCGATCAACGCCATGGTCAAAAGCCTCAAGGCCGTGAAAGGCTTAAAGCACGTCGCGCTGGCAGCCGGCACACTCGGCCAGCGGCTCTCCTGATCGTCCCATCCGCCCTTGCCCACCCGATAGGCCTGATTCAACCTAAAAAAATGGCACTCTGCCGCACTCCAAGGCGACACCTTTACGATGTCGCGCAAATACACGAAAACAAGATTATTGCATAAGCCTTTGCCAGCCAAAATCCTGCATTTTTTTCTTGCGCAGTGTTACGTATTATGATTACGTGTTATTTTTTTACGCAGCACGGCATGGACTATGCCGGCGGCATGACGCTAACGGGTTGGCGGATGGCAGCGGCCGCGCAACCGGAATATCAACAAGGTATACACAGGAGCATAGGCAATGCGTGCAATGATGTTTGGGCGATGTGGGGTGCGGTTCCAGGTCTGTGCGAGCGTGCTGTTCTGCGGCGTCATCGCCGGGGCGCAGATGTCAAATATCGATCTGGCGGCAGAGGCATCGATCAGCGATACGCCAGAAATCCTGGTGACGGCGCCGCCGATAACGGCCCGCGAAACGGTCCGGCCGGCCGGCGGCGTAGTATCGGAAGTGGGCCGCAGTCAAATCGAGCGCTTGGACGCTCGCGAGCTGTCGACCGCCCTGCGCAGCGTACCCGGGGTGACCATCGCACGTTTCAACCCGTTGGGCGCCTACGGCGGAGCGGATGGCGGCTCTATTTATATCCGGGGCGAGGGCGCCGGGCGGCCCGGCAGTGAAATCAGGATTTATGCGGATGGTATTCCGCGCGAGTCAGGTGCCTGGAATCATCCGCTGCTGGATATGACACCGGTAGATTTCGCGGATTCGGTCTCCGTCTCCAAGGGGCCGCAGCCGCAAGCTTATTCCGGCACGTTTGGCGCGGTGGATATCCAGTCCCTGCGGCGCAAAAAGCCGGGGTATGAAACCGAGATCAATGCCGGTTACGGCAGTTATCAAACGTGGCTGGGATCGCTGATGACCGGCGGAAAAATAGACCTGTTCGATTATTACGGCGGCGCCTATCACAAAGAATCGCAGGGCCAACGCGCGCATTCGGCCGCAAACCTGGATGGGCAGTATTTGAGATTAGGCGTGGATCTCGCAGATGACAATCATGTGTCCTATATTCTGCACCGAACCGACAACTGGGCGCTCGATCCCGGCCCCATTGACCAGCCGACTCCCATCAGGAATAAATTCGCCACCGAAACCCTGACGCAGGGCTTGCGTTTGGATACAGGCAGTGACTTCGTCCAGGGCTTTGCCCTTTTTTATCTCGATGATGGTAAAATCCGCTGGAAAAAGGATCATTTGGCGGACGGCGACAACACCTCTCCCCCGGGGAGCTCCGATACGGACTGGGATAATTACGGGGTTCGCTCGCTGTATGATGTGCTGATAGACCAATGGACTCTGACGGCCGGACTGGATGCGGGGGCGGACAGCGGAGAATCGAAAAACACGACTCTTTCCGGCAAGGTGCCGTTCCAGTTCAAGGGCACTTTCGTGACCGTGGCGCCGTACCTGGGCGCGCGTTACGCCTTACCGGTCAAGGACGTCACGATCACACCCTCAGTCGGCGGACGCTATTACATCAGCAGTGAGTTTGAGAACGAATTGGCACCCTGCGCCTCCCTCGCGGCGACTAAAGACACCTTGACGTTCTTTTTATCCCAATCGCGCGGCGTAAATTACCCGGGCATCTATATCAAAGGTACCTCCGCGTCGACGATGGACCAATTAAAAGCCGAGGTGATGGATAATACCGAGGGTGGCATCCACTGGGATGTTTCTAAGTTGGCCGCCTTACAATCCTCGATTTTTCACATGAACGGCGATAACCTGCTGGAGGTTACGCCAAACGGCTTGCTGAATACGGGTAAAAAGGCGGTCGACGGGTGGGAGACGTCGTTGCATCTTACGCCATGGGAGCGGCTGTCATGTTTTGCCGGACTGACTTTGATGCATCCGGAGTATGCTAAAACACCCCGTTCGCCGAAGGTGAGCGTCAGCGCCGGTGTGTCGCTCAAGATTTTGCCGAATGTCAAAGTGGACCTGGACGCGGAATACGTTGCCGATCAGTATGCCTATAATGGCCGTTCCGGAGCGCCGGCACCGGAGGACCTTAAAGAAATTGACGGATATTTTGTGGCTAATGCCAAGATCACGCTGGATATTAAGACTTGGACCAATATTCCGGGCGAACTGTACGTTGCCCTGGAAAATCTGACCGATCAAAATTATGAGTTTCTACCCGGCTATCCGATGCCCGGGACAAGCATTTTCTCAGGCGCGCACCTGAAGTTTTAATGATGACCAATCGAGAATTTGCCTATTGCGGGCTGTTTGGAGCCATCGCCCTGCTGCTGCCCATATTGTTTCACTTGATTCACCTCGGCCACATTTTCATGCCTATGTACTTACCGTTGGTGGCATTGGCTTTTTTTGTGCGGCCAGGCGCATCTGCGCTGACGGCCTTCGTCGTCCCACTGTTATCCGGCGCCGTCACAGGCATGCCGCCGTTATATCCGCCGGTGGCGCCGACTATGTCAGTGGAATTATCCCTCATGGCGATCCTGATTGGCATCTTCCATGCCTGGTTTCCGCGCGCGCCGGTGTTGATTCTTTTGATACCAATACTCATCTACGGCAGGGTTGTTGGCGCCGGGCTTTTGTATCTGGCAGCGCTTTATATGGGGCTGCCGGCTACATTTATCGCAGGAATCTCTTTGCTGAGCGGCTGGCCCGGCATTATACTTATGCTTTTCGCTATTCCGGCGATCGTGCGCTTATCAAAGGGTTATGTGCCTATAAAGAAACCTCCTCGATGAAAACAAGTCCTATTTCCGATCCCCGCATAGAGTTTTTCGATGCGCTCGCCGACACATGGGACGCCGGGTTCGATCTGTCCCTTGTAGCCCATGATCTTGATGCTTGTCTTGCGCAATTCGATATCAATGCCAGCGAGGTTGTGCTTGACGTCGGTTGCGGCACTGGCAATCTTACCAAGGCGCTTTTGCGAAGGCTTGGGTCGGCAGGGCGCGTTATGGCGTTGGACATTTCGACCCGGATGCTTGCGCTGGCGCGGAGAAAAGCGGATGATGTGCGCGCCAGTTGGCATCACGCATCAGCCGAAAAGATTCCCTTTGAGGATGCTAGCATAGATCGGATCATCTGCTTCTCGGTATGGCCTCACTTTGAGAATCACGCGGCTGTCGCCAAAGAATTGCACCGCGTACTGCGGCCGGAAAGCCATCTGCACATAGTGCACTTGATTTCGCGGGCGCAGGTCAATCGGATCCATGCAAAAGTGCATCCTTCCGTCAGACATGATCATCTTGTTTGCGCTGACGAGACCGCGCAGCTGCTCGAGCGGAACCGATTCAACGTTATTTCCACGACCGATGATGAACATAGCTATATTATAACAGCCCGCAAGAAAGGATAGACCGGTGACAGCGTTCCTTGAATTCTGGGGTTCAGGCAGTCGCCGTATGCAGAGCTTGACGCCATCCGCGCGCGTGGCTTGCGGGCTGATCGTTTTTATAAGTTGCCTCTTCGCTCCCCTGCATCAGCCGCTGGGCATGGCACTTGTCTGCGGCGCTGTTGTCGGCTGGGTATGGCTGTGTGGCGTTCCCAGAAAAAACCTGGTCGGCTTGTTGCTATACGCCGGTATTTTATTCCTGCCCTTGTTTCTGCTCACGCCTTGGGTGCCCCCCCCGCATACGGCAAGCAGCCATTGGTTCGGCGCAGTGCGAGTGCCGTTGGAAATCGGCATCCGCGGCACAGGATGTATTTTTATTTGCGCGGCCACCATAGCGACCCTTGATTTTGCTGAGCTGGGCACGGCGCTGGGCGGATTGCCTGTGCCGCGCACGATGGCAATTCTAATCATGCAAATCGTTCACCAAACCGCGATGCTTACCAATGAAACTGGGCGCATCTCATCCGCTCTGCGGATACGCGGCTTGCCGTCGAGGCTGACGATGAGATTAAGGGTTCTTGGCGCTTTCCCCGCCATTTGGGTCCTGCGAATCATGAATCGCGCCGAACGCGTTGCCGTCGCCATGGATCTGCGCGGATTTGAGGTCACCGTCCGGACAACGCCGGCAGCCGTCTCCATCTTGGATGTGTTGGCCGTGACCACCACGATCCTCTTGCTTGGCGCAAGCATCACGGCCAGATGGGCGGATGGTTTATGAACTCTGCTCTAACCTTTCAGAACGTCTCGGCGAGATATCGGCCGGAAGATGCGCCCGTTCTTAATGGGATTTCGCTGGCTATCGCTCCGGGCGAGCGGGTGGCCCTGCTGGGTCTCAACGGGTCCGGCAAGACCACCCTCTTGTATGCATCCGTGGGCCTGGTTCCGTTTGATGGGGCAATTACGGTGTGCGATATCCCTCTATCTAAGGCAACCACACGGCAGATTCGAGATCAGGCAGGCTTTTTGTTCGGCATTCCCGATGATCAGATCCTGTTTCCAAGCGTGATTGACGATATTGCCTTCACATTGGAACGCCGGGGTTTGTCCCGCACGGAAGCGCGCGCTAAAGCTTTGCCGATGATGGAGAAGCTTGGCATCGCCAAACTGGCCTTGCATTCGCCCCATCGTCTCTCACACGGACAACTGCAGCGTGTGGCCCTGGCCGGCGTGCTGGTTGCGGATCCGCCGCTGTTGTTGCTCGACGAACCCTCGGCGGCGCTGGATCCGGTCGGCAGAGCAGAACTAGCCGAATTGCTTATTGGCCTGAACACCACACTGCTGATGGCAACTCATAACCTTGACTTCGCGCGCAGGGTATGCCGTCGTTTTATCGTACTTGATAATGGAATAATCGTTGAAAACACCTCTAATTCTGAGCGCATTGCATCCTATTGGTGTTAACGTAAGACCTATCCAGAAAGACTGCAACCATCCGCATCCTGAAGGCTGAATAAGGAGAACGTGTGCAACAATCAATCCTCGTAACCGGTGGAGCCGGATTTCTCGGCATTAATATCGTCCGTCACCTACTGGCCAAACAACAACACGTCACGGTGCTTGATGTTTCTCCGTTTGACTATCCTGATGTCAACGCCCAAGTGCGCGTGATCTGCGGCGATATCCGTAAACGTGAGAACGTGCGGCAGGCCATGGACGGGGCCAATATTGTTGTGCATGCCGCGGCCGCCTTGCCGCTTTGCAGACCGGCCGATATTTATTCCATCGATGTCGAAGGCACCCAAATGGTTCTTGAGGAGGCCAAGCGTCAAAAAGTTGCCCGTTTTATCCATATTTCATCCACAGCCGTTTATGGCATTCCAGACCACCATCCACTCATGGAAACCGACGAACTCATAGGAGTAGGCCCATACGGCGAAGCGAAGGTGCTGGCCGAGGCAATCTGCGCTAAAAGCCGTCAGGACGGAATGTGCCTGCCGATCCTGCGCCCGAAATCGTTTATCGGACCGGAACGGCTGGGGGTGTTCGCTATGCTCTATGAATGGGCCAGGGATGGACATAACTTCCCCATCCTTGGACCGGGCAACAACCCTTATCAATATCTGGACGTGGCAGACCTGTGTGACGCGATCTGGCTCTGCGCCACGATGCCAGAGAATATTATCAACGACACATTCAATATCGGCGCAAAAGAATTTGGAACGCCACGTTCGGATTTCCAGGCTGTGCTTGACGAAGCCGGACACGGAAAACGGATCGTATCGCTTCCGGAACGCCCGACGATTATGGCCCTACGTCTGCTGGAACTGGCCCACTTATCGCCTTTGTATAAGTGGATTTACGAAACAGTCGGCAAGGAGTCCTTCGTCTCCATCGAGAAAGCGGAGAAGAAGCTGGGCTTTCAACCAAAGTATTCCAACCGGGAAGCTTTAATCAGGAATTACCGCTGGTATCTAGCCCATGCTGATCGAATAAGCAACGCATCGTCAGGCGTTACGCACCGCGTGCCATGGCGCCAGGGCGTTTTGAAGCTGGCTAAAGCATTTTTTTAAGAATTGTGTGCTGCTGATGTGCCTACATTCAATTAGGCCCCCTGCAACGGAGCGACCTTTATTCTGAATTGTAGGGCGGGAACGCCCAAAGGGTTTCCCGCCTCCGCTCTGAAGCTTATCGCCCTGCAACGGAGCGACCTTTATTCTGAATTGTAGGGCGGGAACGCCCAAAGGGTTTCCCGCCTCCGCTCTAAACGCCTGCGGTGCCATCATCCGCACCTTGTCGGAAAGATGCCGATGGCGCGGCATCAGGCGTCGCGCCCAAGCGGGCCAAGGCCGGACGTCCGGTCAGGCAGGCAGCCACCGTGCGTCCAAGGAATAGCTGCTGACCATCCTTCAGTGAGCCCATGCGGTCATTGATCCGAACCTCTACCTTCAAGGCGGCGGTTCCTGCCTGGCGGCCTAGATTTTTAACCATATTCCGCAATTGTTCGACGGCAAACTCCTGCGCGGCCTCGATGTTACCGAAGCTGGGCGTTTCCGGCAGGCCCTCCAAGCGGTAGAGGCCCTTTTCATCAACGGCAATTGTTACGGAGCGGTGAATCCGCACGAGACTGGTGATGGCGCCGACGGCGTTGGCGACGTCGGCGTGAGCCGGAATGATGGCCTCGGCACGCAAAAGTCGCGCCGCCTCCGGCAGGAAGAAATGGGCCGGGGCGCCGATGCCGATCACGGGTGCCTTCAACGTGATTTGCACGCTATACCCGTCGCTCTCCCCGCTCAAGGCCCTGTCAATCAGGGCCATGGCGGCTGGCGACGTTTCAATCGTCTCCGGGTCAATCTCGTCGGCAAGCTGTTTCTTCAGCAGCTCAAGCGCCAACAGACGCACGAAGTGGTCTTGTCCCTGTTCGATAAAACGGGCCCGATCCAGGCGCATCAGGCAGGCGTACATATCGCACAGTCGGCGCGAGGCATCGGCATCCCACAGGTCCAGCCGGCCGGCGGCATGTAACAGATCCGTCGGCGTCAGGCCGCAGCGCTGAATGATGTGGTCTTCCTCCAACACTCCCAACGGCAGGAAATGTTCGGCCATGCATTGTGTGCGTTCGATCAATTCGTCCACCGAGTAGGGGCGCTCCTTCAGAATTTCCACAACGCGCTTTTCCGATTGGTCATGCAGGCGACGGTGCCTGTATGGCGTGAGGGTCAGCAGCTCCATGCCCCGCGTGGCCACTATAAAGTGGTTCAGGTGATGCTCCAACCACATTAACGCTTCGCCTGTTCGCGGGTGCTGGCTCGCAAGCCACGCGACCGACGCTACACGTTGCGGACCAATTCGCAGTTTGCCCTCGACGCAGGCTATCTGGCTGTCGCCTCCCAAACCGAGCGTGCGCATATCCAGGGCCTCGACGTTTGTCTTCCATCGACCCACCGTGGCGCCGTCAGCACAGGTTCGGACTGCCCCGCCGCGGATCGTCGCCGTGTCGGTCGTTGTGCCGCCGATGTCAACGATGATCGCCTCGGGCAGGCCTGTGAGGTAGCCGGCCCCGGTCGCGCTGGCGGCGGGCCCGGAGAGAATCGTCTCGATCGGGCGTTGGCACGCGGCCTCAAGGCTCATTAGGGAGCCGTCGCTCTTAACGACCATAACGGGCGCATTCAGCCCGCGGCACTGGAGGGTGCTCTGCAGCTTGGCAAGAAACGCTTCGAGACAAGGAATAATCTGCGCGTTGAGAACGGCTGTCTCGGCGCGAATGCGATAATCCATGCCCCCGCAGACCTCATGCGCGCAGGTCGCGACGCAATCGGTCACCTGGCGGATTGCCGCCTTGACTTGCATCTCGTGGGAGGGATTGACGTGGCTGGCATAGCCCGCCACGGCCAGGGCCTTGACGCCCTGACGCTCCAGCATATCGCGCACGGAGCGCCGCACCTGGTCGGGATCAACCGCCGCCAGTTCTCGGCCGTCAATTGCGAGCTGCCCTGCGATGAGCGCGATCAGGTTGTGCGTGAAATTTTCCGGGTCGCGCCAGCCATAGGGCGGCATGAGCAGCAGTCCCACTTTTTGGCCGCGCCCCTCCACAATAGCATTGGTGGCCAAAGTTGTGGAAACAGAGATCAAGTCAACCTGTGCGAATCGTTTGCCATCGATCCGGTCAAGCGCGGTATTGATCCCGATCGCATAATCCCACGGCGTCGTGAGGCTTTTGGCCTTCTGCAGAACGGACCGGCTCTCAAAATCGTAGATGACGATGTCCGTGTAGGTTCCGCCGGCGTCGATGCCCATCCCGAGGCGCACCATTTCCTGCCGGGGTTTAATCTCGCGCTTTGGCGGCTCGTCATACACCAGCAGGGTCGGCTCGGGCGGCGCTTCCGCGCACTCCTGCACGGGGACTGCTCGCATCCGCCGACGTACGCCATCGTAGATCGTCATATGCCCCGGCGGCACGATTAGAATGCTATCGCTGGACTCCTGGGTCGTGAGCAACTGCGTCAGCAGCTCGTGTGTGCCGGAGATTTCTTCGTATTTCCAGCCGAATTCAGCGGCCATGGCCTGCGCCATGCCCGCGTAGCGCGCGCGGCGGACCGACTGTTCGCCAGTGTCAATGAAAGCGGCGCGCTGGTAATTACGATGCCAACTGGTGACGAATTCCCGAATGGCCTGCGCGTGCTCCTGGCCATACTGGCACACCAGCCGTTCGAAATCGTATTCGATGGGGCTGCGGCATTCGGCGGTTTCCTGCTCCTGCGCACTCCATGGACGTACTTTCTCATCGACCCAGCCGGCGGAGACATAGTAGGTGCCGGGATATTTGGCGAATTGTTCGCTATAGGCCCGGTCGGATCCCAGAAAGAGCGCGATGCAGTCATGCACCAGCGGAATGGCCAGCGGCACGGCGCCCGCCCGCAGGCCTACGGTTCCACGTCCGCACACGCCATAGCCGATGGCGATCAGATCGCTGCTGCCGTTGGCGGACGCATCGTCCACCGCGCGTTGCAGACGCGTCTGCAATTCGCGAGGGTTATTGTGCAAGCCGCCCGGCAGAAACGTCACGGTCACCTCAAGACCCAGCCGCTTCACGATGGCATTGATATCCAGCGCGAGCACGCCGCAGGCAATGACATGGACACGCCTGGCCGGCAACGTAACGCTATTAGTTGATGTGTTACACATAGTGGTTAACCGCCGCATAAGTTTACAAAAACACACCACTGCCGTCGGGAGCGCTTATCCCTTGGGCCTCAAGGCGAGCTCCCGCGTATAGACCGCGAGAGCCCGCACATATTTTACGAAGCCGGCAACACCTGCTTTATCCGCCATCCAGTCCGAAGAGTGACTGCTTCAATATCGGGTTAAGGAATATTCGCTAATTGGCGGACACCTTATTGTTGTTCAGCTCCTGATTGCTACTTAACCGGAACGGAGTCTGGCCCGCCCCACTCCCCGGCAGCGTCGAGGATCACGCCGCTCTTCAGGGAACGGATGGCCCAATAACCGTCACGATACAAGGCCAGATCGGATTTGCCGTCGCCGTCATAATCCCCCGGCACCGGCGTGCAGCCCGCTTCGCCGAAGGGGCCGGAGAGGGTCTCACCGCTACCCATCATATAGATGGACCAAATGCCGTCGCGATACAAGGCCAGGTCAGACTTGCCATCGCCGTCATAATCTCCCGGCACCGGCGTGCAGCCCGCTTCGCCAAAGGGGCCGGAGAGGATATCTCCGCTGCCCATCATGTAGATGGACCAAATGCCGTCGCGATACAAGGCTAGGTCGGCCTTGCCATCGCCGTCATAATCCCCCGGCACCGGCGTGCAGCCCGCTTCGCCAAAGGGGCCGGAGAGGGTCTCACCGCTACCCATCATGTAGATGGACCAAATGCCGTCGCGATACAAGGCCAGGTCAGACTTGCCATCGCCGTCATAATCTCCCGGCACCGGAATAGAGTTCGCTTCGCCCCATATCCCGGCGTTATCGAGGATAATACCGTTCGTCAAGGAATAGACGGACCAATAGCCGGCCCGGTAAACCGCCAGATCAGCCTTGCCGTCGCCGTCATAATCTCCCGGCACCGCAATGGAATCCGACTCTCCCCAAACGCCAACGTTGTTAAGGATAATGCCGTTCTCCAGGGAATAGATGGACCAATAGCCGGCCCGGTAAACCGCCAGGTCAGACTTGCCGTCATAGTCATAGTCGTTAATAACGTGGGTATCCGCCTGCATGGGGAGAACGGCGCATATTCCTGCGGAAGAACTGACGTAGATTCTGCCGGCGCGCAAACGGACGGATTCCAGGCGCTCGTCCGAACGGGCCAGCACCTCATAGCCTGCGTAGATGCCGTTGGTCACGAACAGACGCTGTAACTGGCTGGGATCAGTGAACGACGTCGCAGTAACCACCAAGTGCCCCTTGTTGTCCACCACCATGCCGGAGGCTCCATCGCCCGATGACAGGGACGCCCATGTATGGCCGTCCGGGCTCAACGGATTACCCGCGGGGTCGGCGATGGCCGCGGCTACTTCCGCGGCGCTCCAGCGGTACACGGTTGGCTTGCCCTCTGCGACATAGCCTTCCACGTAGTAGAGATTGCCATCCTTATCAAAAACGATCGGACCGCTTGCGTTCCCGATCGTGCCGAGATTCACCAACGGGTTGCTCAGCAGATCGCCATCCGCATTCAGAGTACTATAATAGATCGCGGCGTTCCAGCCACCTGCGGCCCAAAAATCGGTTCCGGTGCGCGTCTCAAGTCCACTGATGTCGCTCAGCACGCCTATATTCACCGGCGCGGACGGGTGCACCGGGTCATAGCGGTAGTAGTCGCAAGTCCAACGGTCATATGTCCCGCCGTCGTTGAAGTAAATACGGCCGCCGATCACGGTCACACGGCTTCCGGCGAACGCGTTCTCATCCGTGTACAGCTTCAATGCCGTGGCGCCATCGTACCGGTAAATGGATAATCCCAATCCCCAATCCGGTCGCCCGGTCGAGTAGTATAGGTTGTTATTGTCACCCCAGTCAAACGCCACCAACGTTTCGCCTGCGTGCGGGTTCTCGTAAAATGTTTGCACTAAATAATTACTACCGCCTATGACCATGGCGAACGTTTGTGTAGCGAACGTTACCAGGCATAAGCCCAGCACCAACTTTAACTTTGATTTCATCGTGTTTGCTCCTGTGTTTGGTTTTTTTCGAGAGGTCGCAGCCGATCACGGCAATGCCAGCGCATGCGATGTTCGCGAACTGCCCTGGGTACACTTGCAGTTTACAATCTATTTACAGCACCTCCTTTACGGATCGGATCGAGCTTTGGTATAAATTTTTGTCATGGGCACTTGCCGTTGATGTCACCGGCCGCCGACAACTTCGTCATCCATATCGCCGTCACGGCGTCGAGATCGAAGCCCGACTTGTTGTTACTGCGCGTTGCCGCATCGGTTTCCTCGTTGTGATAAACGAGATCGCCGTCATGATCAATCAACCAACGGCTGCCCGTGGACTGGATGCACACGTAACGAATCCAGTCCAGCCCTACATCCGCGAGATCGAAACTGTCGCCTCCCGACAGAGCCGGGTCCGTGGGATCCGGATCGTAGCCGTTGCTCATGACAGGATTAACTCCGGCAAATCCGGAATTGTAGCAATAGGGATGTCGGAGATTGAGGATGCCGCTGGCGGGGTCGTAACGCGGCGAGAAATCAAACTTGAATTGCCGCCAGTTCACCCCATCCTGGCTGACGGATACCACGGCCGGTTCCATGAAGCGGGTTTCAGGATCCGGCACATCGGAGGCATCGCAAATATAGAAAACATTTTCAAAAATCGTAAAGTCAACGCCCGGTCCGTCCCAAACGGCGTTATCCACGAACTCCAACGTGATCGTGCCGCCGTAGGGGGCCGTTGCGCCGCCGTCGTCGTTGATGGCAGCGCCCAATGAGAGCACATCCGTTGATCCCCACGCCAGTCCCTTGCCGCGAGGAGCGCCAAGGACAATCTGCGGCAGATCGAGCGCCCTGAAGGCATTGGGATGCAGTAGATTCTTGCTGACGACTTTGTCCGCGAACGGATCTATTTCGGGCGGCAGCGACGCGCAGATTATCGACGGCGATGCTGACGTTACTGTCGTTCCGTTTTTTTCAAGAAACGCGGCATAGTAGTGGCGACCCTTGCCCACATCGCGATCAAGGCACGAGGTTTCGGATCCGTGATACACCGTGACACCGTCCAATGGCGTCAGCGGAGTTGCCGCGGCGCCACGCACAATCAGAACGCCGATATCTCCGCTCGTTGCCGGCAGTTTCCAATTCAGGGCCACACTGTTACGGCTCAGTAGGGCTGCAAAGTCCGATACCGCGTCGGGGGACGGCAAGACCTCCAGCGCGATCTGCACGGTATCAAACAGGCCGGCTGTGTCCTGCGCCCAGATATTAATTTCGTAAGTGCCTGGCTCCGACGGCTGACCCGAGCATAAACCATCCGTGGAAAACTCAAGTCCGGGCGGGAGCGTTCCGCTGACGCCCCAAATATATGGTTCCGCTCCGCCGGTTGCCTGCAACGTTAGCTCGAACTGATCCGCTACATGAGTGGATATTGGCTGAATTTCTAATATGCGCAGGGTGGCGGCAACATGCAGCACTAGTTCTTTGGAAATACGCAGCTGCGCGTCGCTCAAACAAAAAATCAGCGGGACATCAACTTCCGGGATGGCAGCCGAAATCTCCCCGTGAATTTGTCCTGTTTGCGAATCGAGCACCAGGATCCCTATTTCGTTGAGGTTGCCCGCTCCGCTCCAAATATACGGCGGAATCCCTCCGATCGCTTGTAGCTGGCAAAAGTAGTTCGTACCGGGCAAAGCGGCGGGCAGACTCTCGGTCACGATTTCAAGGGCTCGTTCCGGCTGCACTATCAGCACATATTCCGCCACATCCCTGGCGCCCTTGCTGTCCGTTACCTCAAGGAAGAAATTGGCTGTGATCGGCTCGACCGCGGTCCCGCTGAGTTTGCCGGAAGGACCGTCAAACGCGAACGATGGCGGCAGCTCACCATCCACGATGCGCCACAGGTAAGGCGGAAAACCACTCGTAGCTTGGAATTGCACGTTATAAACTTCGCCAACTCGGCTCGGCGGAAGCGATCCGGTTGTAATGTAGACCAGGTTTGTGCCGCCGCCGGCCGTCGGTATCCATTTGTCCTGCCGAAAGATGACGCCGAATCTTTCCCGCATGAGCGTTTCCTTGCGCATGGCGATCGTTGCGGGGGTGGGCGCTTCCTCATCCGTCTGGTTAGCAGCGAGCGCGGTGCTCTCATCTAGCGCGCCGGGCGGGTCGGTCAATTGCGATTTTGAATTTAGGCTGGCAAATCCGTCTTGGGGTCCGCTATTTTCGCGCGCTTGACTGGCCCTTGCCGCGACAGACAATTTCCCGGAGCCACGCGCAACAGCGCCGCGCCCGCTGCGGGCGTGGTGACGTACGTCTCCACCTTCATCACCCCGCGCTGTTTTTTCCGAGAACAAGCAGGCCAGCCCGACGATACAGGCGACACTTGCCGCCAGGATCAGATAAATCTTAGCTATCCGTTTGTTTGCCATGCCGATCGGCATCTCCTCATGGGCGCCATCTTATAAAAACGATTTATAGTATTGAGCATAAATAAAAAAACCTTCAGACTCCCACGCGAGGAATCTGAAGGTTTGAAGACGATGTATGTCCTCATTTCCTCCTTTCAAGCGCAGGAGTCAAAACGGCTGTCAACCGTTGCTTTAATGAGCATGAAAAGAAACGTCTTCTGACTTCCGGCTTCAATCCTCGCCCTCGCCTTCCCGCTTGCCTTGCAGCTCGCAGTGGCTAATGAGGGTTCGCCACAGCCCGCCCTTTGGCGGAGAAGTGGTCACTTTCTGCGAAACGCTATACGCTCGGAGAAAGATGATAGCCGGTCACAGCGGCGCGACCGTGTCCGATTTTCACGAACTTCCGTACTCTTTTCGCGAATAATTTATTTTCCAAAGAACTGAACAGCAAAGTATCACAATGGTCCGGCTCGTCAATAGAAAAAATATCCTAAACAACCACAGCCTATCGCCAAACCCGCATTCTCAGACAGAGCGTTTGAACGCAATCATATAAAGAGGATATGTAACAGTCCGCCCACCGCCAATGCCGCCAGGATCATGACCAGCATGGCCTTCAGCATATCCTTAATCCCTAATTCCTTGAGCATGACCACCAGCGCGGCAATGCAGGGGAACAGGGAGAAAACCGTCACCGCCACTGTCTGCTGGGCGGGGGTTAGCGCCAGGGGCACCAGCATGCCGATCGCCAGCTCCTTGCGCAATAAACCACTGAACAGGGCGGGCGCGGCCTCGCCGGGCAAGCCGAGCCAGGCTTGCATGAACGGCGCGGCGCGATCGGCCAGCAGGGCGATAACGCCAAAGGCATCCAGTAGACTGGCGGCCAGGACTCCGATAAAAACAAGCGGCAACGCCTCCGTCAGAAACCAGCGGATCCGCATCCAGGTTTTCTTGGCGACGATCGCCGGAATCGGCCAACGGTATGGAGGTATATCAAGAAATAATTCCGGACATTCCTCGCGCGAGGTGCGATTAAAAATTAAGCCCAGGAGCAGGAACAGCGCTGCCATCGTTCCGAAAACGATCAAGACGTATGTCATGCCGTAGCGCCCCAACACTCCGAAGATCATCGCAGTATGCGCTGCGCAGGGAACCGTAAGGCCCACCAGTGTGATCGCAATGAAACGTTGTTTGCGCGTTTCTAGCGTGCGCGCGGACAGTATGCCAGGCACTTTGCATCCCAGACCAAGCAGCACTGAAATAATGCCATGCCCGTGCAGCCCCAATTTATGAAACACGTTATCGGTCACCGTGGCCAGTCGCGGCAGGTATCCCGAGTCCTCTAGCAGGGCCAAGGCCAGGTAGAACGCTATGATATAAGGCAGGACCATGCCGAACGGCACAAAGAAGCCGGTCGTGAGCATGCCCATGGACTGGATATAATCCACTTTTCCATCGATCAGCGTGCCAATCAGGATCTTGTGCGCTAGTCCGGGCCCCAGCCAAGTGCCCAAGGCATCCATCGGTATCCGGTATAATTCGAACACCGGCTCGACCGCGTAGCGGATAAGACCTTCGCCCATCAGCCTGACCAGTCCAAAAAGCGATGCCATCACCACTATCGCCGTCAGCCAGCCGGTGCCGGATTTGACGGTGGCATCCGTCAGCCAATCCCGGAAACTGTGATGGCGGTGCGCCACGGTCTGCACTTGGCGGACAATGTGTCCGATTTCCGTCCAGGCCTGGTCCTCGTCTCCCGGATGGGGCCGTTCGGAAATCTGCGCTTCTTTAAGGCGTTGAACCAGGTCCTTGACCCCTTCGGCGGTAATGGCAACTGTGGGCACCACTGGGACTCCCAGGATCTTTTCCAGGGCCTGGATATCGATATGAATACCCAAGTGCTGCGCTTCATCCCACATGTTCAACGCGATAACGACCGGCTTGCGCTTCGCCAACAGTTCGATCGTCAGGAGCAGACAACGTTCGAGGCTGGTGGCGTCAATAACGTTCACAATTACGTCAGCCCGATCCAGCAGGGCTACGGTGACTTCCTCCGCCTTGTTGGTGATTTTCAGCGAGTAGGTCCCCGGAGCGTCGATAAGCTCGACGGACTCGCCATCCAGGTTCATGCGCCCCTTCAGGTAGTCCACTGTCGTGCCGGGATAGTTCGAGGAGATAACGTCCACGCCCGTCAGGCGGGAAAAGAGCACGCTCTTGCCGACATTGGGATCACCGATGAGCAGAACGGTTTTCATGGCGTGCGCGCGACGAAGATTTTCTGGGCCATTCCCCGGCCGATGGTGATGTGGTGCCGCTCCACCTCCACGACCATCGGACCGGAAAAATGGTGCTTGGCCAGCACGCGCAACAGCTTGCCTTCTTTCAGGCCCACGCTGCGCAGGCGGTGCTGCAGGCCGCCGCCCTGCACAGCTACAATCGCCGCCTGTTCTCCGGCGTTTAATTGCGCGAGTGTTATGTCGTTCATAACAACGACAACTTTATTCGTGTTAATCATGATACTCGCTTTTAGCCGCGCATCCGTCACGCGCGGCGTGATTCAAACCCAAGATCCGGCATCGGGTTTAACTCCTTGAAAAACAGAACCACTCATCCTTTCATATAGTAGCTCCGAGCACAAGCGTATTAGGTACATTGCAAACATTGAATTAGCCGCACCCTTCACGCCTCCACGCCCAGGCTAATGCCCGCCATTTCCACAAATCGTTGCCGGAATGGCAGGTCTTTGGCCACCGCGATGTAGTCATTGAATAAAGCGATAAGCAGGACGGCCAGGGCAAGAGTGCAGGCCAGCGCAAGATAAAAATTGGGCGCTACCAGGTAGGGCAGAATCAGCAGCATGACGGTCAGGATATAGGTTGTGCCGGTGTACAAGGCGGCCTTGAGCGGATTCAGCCGGCCGCCCTCGGTTTTCATGGATAGATACTCGGTAATTTCGTCGCGCTGCTAATTCAATAGTAATTGTTGTGTGTCGGCCGCTAACGCCATGCCTTTGCTCCCGGTTGCTGAAAAGATGGTTCGTCGTGATGCTTTAACGGCCTGGCAATTCAACTCGGTCCAGAAAATTTGTCACTACCTTTAGAAAGCGGGCGGTCTCTTCCAGGTGCGGCATGTGCGAGCTGTTTTCGAACAGAACCCATTCCGCGCCCGGTATGCCACGCTGCACCGTCCCCGCTATGGCGGGAGTGGCTTCGTCGTAGCGGCCGGAGATCACCAGGGTCGGTACGCAGATTTCGCGGAGGCGCGGGGTGATGTCCCAGTTCTTGAGCACGCCGGTCACGTGGAACTCGCTGGGCCCGTTCATGGTGTGGTAAACCTGCGGGTGCAGGGAATGTTTGGCGAAGGCCAGGTTGAGGCAATCTGGCCATGGATCGAGCCGGCAGACATGCCGCCGGTAAAACACCAGCATGGCTGCCTGATATGCCGGATCGTCCGTGGTGCCGGCAGCTTCGTGTTTAAGCAGGGTCTGCTGGACCGCAGCGGGCAGTTCTGAGCGCAGGCGGTTGGCCTCGGCGACCCACTGAAGTATACTGGCGGGAGCATCGGCCAGGATCAGGCTGGCCAGGCCCTCCGGCTGAGTCAAGGCGTGCTCCATGCCGAGCATACCGCCCCAGGACTGACCTAAAATATGAACCCGATCCAAGCCCAGGGCCCGGCGGATAACGGCCAACTCCTCAACAAATAACTCTACCTGCCACAGGGCCGGATTATTGGGATGATCAGAATTGCCGGCGCCTAACTGGTCATAGAAGACGATCCGGCGTCCGTCGGCGGCCAGATCCTCCAGCGGCTCCAGGTAGTCGTGCGGCGCGCCCGGTCCGCCGTGCAGGCAAAGCAGCGGTAATTTGCCCGGCGCTTCACGATCGCCGGCGATGCGATACCATATCTTGTAATCCCGGAATGGAACAAAGCCTTCTGTGGCTGGCAATTTTGCGGGCATGACCTTTTCCTTGATTATTAGAACTGGCCCGTGGTCAAAAGTACCAGGGTGCAGGCCTCAATAGATTCCACGTCCTGTTGTTGCAGACGGGCGGCCAGTTCCGGGTTCTCAGCGCCGGGATTGAAAATTACGCTGCGCGCGCCGCTGCGCAGTATATCCTCCGCGACGGCCTGTTGATTGCGGGCGGAAAGATAAACGGTAATGGTATCGATCGGGTCCGGAATCGCCCGCAACGAGGCGTAAACGGGCACGCCTTCGATTTCCTTCAGCAGCGGATGCACCGGGTAAGGCGCATGGCCCTTCTTGCGAAGCAGCATCACCGCTTTGTAGCTGTAGCGATCCGGTTTGTTGCTGGCGCCAATCACGGCGACATTCACGTGTGGCTCCTTCCAATTCAGTCCAGCGTGACGTGCTCCACCGTGAATCCGGCCGCCTTGATCATGGCCAGGTCGGCCGGGTGCCCCTGTCCTTCCGTCGTCAGGTATCCGTTGGTAAAAATCGAGTTGGCCGGGAACAGCGCCAGCGCCTGCAGGGAACCGAGACACGCTTCTCGCCCTCCGGCCACCCGGATTTCCCGGTCCGGATTCGCGAAACGGAACATGGCCAACGCGCGCAGACAATCGCCCGGCGCCAGGCGCGGGCGCCTTTCCAGGGGCGTTCCCGCCCGGGGATCGAGAAAGTTGACCGGAATGGAATCAGCGTCCGCCTCGCGCACGGCCAGGGCCAGCTCCGCGCGGTCCGCCAGTGTTTCGCCGAGGCCCAGTAAGCCGCCGCAGCATAATTCCAGTCCTGCCGCCTTGACGGCCTTGACGGTGGCGATGCGGTCGGCATAAGTATGGGTCGTGCAGATATGCGGGAAAAAACGTTTGGATGTTTCCAGGTTGTGGTTATAGCGGTTGACCCCCGCCGCCTTCAGGCGCCGGGCTTGCGCTACATTCAACAAACCAAGCGAGACGCAGGCTTGGATTGGATTCGACTTCTTGATGGCGCGCACGGTGGCGCACATGCGGACGACCTCCTCTTCAGCCGGACTGCGCCCGCTGGAGACCATGCAATACCGGAAGGCATCCATGCGGCGGGCGTCACGCGCGCCGGCGACAATTTCAGCCTGTGATTGCCAGGTGTATTGTGGCGCATCACCGCTGGCGGAAACCGATTGGCTGCAATAGGAACAATCCTCGCTGCAGCTTCCGCTGCGGGCGTTGCGGATCACGTGCAGGCGCACACCGCGCTTGAAATAATGGCGGCGCACCCGGAAGGCGGCGTCCAGCAGGGCCAGCAGTTCATCGTCAGGTGAACGCAGAATGGCCAAGGCTTCCTTTTTTGCCAGCCGTTCTCCCGCCAGCACGCGTTTGCTCAATTCCAGCCAATTCATTTTGGAAATACTCCCCATCGGACACCTCGGAGCCCGTTGCCTTGATGCCAATCAATACCATATCCCTTCCCGAAACTGAAGCGCTAAATGAATGCTAAGTACCCATCGTCATAAACATGATAACGCATCTGATGGGATCGAGATTCCTCGTCGCTCCGCTCATCGGAATGACAGGGCTTGTCATCCCGAGTGTAGCGAGGGATCTCTGCCACCATCGAATACGTAGTAATATCAAACGCTAGGGCGTCCGGCAGCCGCCCATACGCGTCAACCTAATTCAAAGAAGTACTCAAAAAAGGCTTTCCCTCAGGTCAGCCTGGCCTACAATCAGCGCCGATTGCTTTGCTGGAGAAATATTCATGGATCAAGATACCATAGCCGCAATCGCGACCGCCCCGGGCGAGGCCGGAATTGCCGTCATCCGGGTTTCCGGGCCAACTAGCCTGGCAATTGCCGATAGCCTGTTTGTCGGATCGAGTCCGCCCCCGTCCCGGCGTCCTCCGTTCAGTGCCGTCCACGGCCGGATAAAAGGCCAGACCGAGGTTCTGGATGAGGTGATTCTACTCATCATGCGCGCGCCCCACAGCTACACCCGCGAGGATGTCGTTGAAATACAATGCCACGGCGGCAACATCCAGGTCCGGCGGATCCTGCAGGCAACGCTGAACGCCGGTGCCCGTTTGGCCGATCCCGGCGAATTCACCCAGCGAGCCTTTCTTAACGGCCGCATCGATCTGCTGCAGGCCGAAGCGGTCTTGGACCTGATCCGGGCTCGCTCCGACCGCGCCGCATCCTCGGCCCTGGAACAGCTGGAAGGCAAACTAAGTCGTTTGTTCACAATTATTTATAATGATTTATTGGATGCTAATGCCGATTTGGAGGCTACCCTGGATTTTTCAGAGGACGATCTTCCGCCGGTCGTGATTCCTGATGTCATTAAAAAGCTGATAACATTGCAAGGCCAGCTAGCCGCCCTTCTGGAAACATGGGAAGAAGGCCATTTGTTGCGCGAAGGCGCCCTGGTGGTAATCTCAGGAAAGCCCAATGTCGGGAAATCAACATTGCTCAATCTGCTGCTCGGTAAAGAGCGCGCAATTGTTTCAGCCACGCCGGGCACAACACGGGACATAATTGAAGAAACATTGATCCTCAACGGCATACCAATCCGCCTTGTTGATACGGCCGGCTTGCGCACCACAGACTGTGACATTGAAAATGAAGGCGTCCGGCGAGCCAGGCTCCAGATGCGTCAGGCCGACATTCATTTGCATGTCATGGATCTTTCACAAGTATTTGATGCAGAAGATTATGGCAACCTTCTGGAGTTGAATAGTCAGCGCAGCATAGTGGTATTAAACAAATCCGATCTCCACAAACAACTGCAATTAATTGATTATCAATCTTTTAACACAATACAAACATGCCTAATATCGGGGATCGGACTGACAGATATTAAACAAGCCATTGCTTGTAAGCTCGGGTCTATTTCATCCCAACCAGCGCATGCCGTAATTTCAGAGCGACATAGGCAAATGATTATCTCAACCCAGCAAGAAATTGAAGAATCGTTAAACAGTCTGCAAACAAAACAAGAAGATATGATCGTTATGGCGGCGGCTAATATTCGGATGGCAGCAATATCTTTGGGAGAGATTATAGGCAAACAATATAATTCAGAATTATTGAAGGCCATCTTTTCAAAATTCTGTGTTGGAAAATAACCACTCAAGCTGAAAATATCCTTTAAACTACGGAATACACAACATATACGAAACTAAAATTCAGATGATTAAGCTATTATTGTTCGTGGCACACCGACAAAGATATACCCATGGGGTGAAATACAATATTGGTATCAGAATGTAAATAAAGTCCGATATTTTTGTGAATTTCGTGTGTTTCGTTGTTAACATAATTCATTGACTAGTATACATGAGTACATTATTAGATATCATCGTCGTTGGCGCCGGTCATGCCGGCTATGAAGCGGCCCTGGCTTCCGCTAGAATGGGCCTACAGACCGCCCTGATCACGCTCGATAAACAATCCATCGCCAGAATGTCATGCAATCCTTCCATAGGCGGCATAGCCAAATCTCACTTGGTATTTGAACTAGACTCACTGGGCGGCGAGATTGCTAGGAATACCGATTACTCCGGCATTCAGTTTCGAATGTTGAATACCAGAAAAGGACCAGCAGTCCAGGCCTGCCGAGCTCAATGTGATAAATCTTTTTTTTCATCACGAATGATTGCCATCTTATCCAATACACCAAACTTGGTAATCATTAAAGCAATGGTAATTGGCATAATAGCAAATAATGGCAAATTGCGTGGCGTGCTCACGAAGACTAATGAAATGATTTATGCCAAGAGCGTCGTATTGGCTCCTGGAACATTCCTCAGGGGCACAATTCATATCGGAAAAGTTAGCTTTACTGGTGGACGAAAAAACGAAGACACCGCCGGAGAATTGAGCCAATCTCTAAAAACAATGGGGTTTTCTATTGAAAGATTTAAGACTGGCACTCCTGCCAGACTTCATAAGAACTCAATAGACTATTCCAAAATGACGATTCAGCCTGGAAATAATCCGCCTACGTTTTTCTCCAATGTGGCTAGGCAAGATTGGAGAATGTTCCACGTGGAACAGCGGTCTTTGTCAGAATCGGATTTGAAAGCATTGTTCCACGTGGAACAATATGAGTCCTGTATGCGCCCTTGGCCGCCTGGTTCGGATCAAATGCCTTGTTATTTAACTCATACTACTCCACAAACTCATGACATTATTCGAGAACACTTGCACGAAAGCTCTCTCTATGGCGGACAAATCACAAGCACCGGGGTCAGATATTGCCCATCTATAGAAGATAAAATTGTTAAATTTCACGATAAGAGTCAACATCATGTTTTTATTGAACCTGAAGGCAGGGATTCAATCGAAATATATCCAAACGGACTTTCCAACAGTCTGCCTGAAGATGTGCAGGTAGATTTAGTTCATTCCATCCCGGGATTGGAAAAGTCAGAATTGACTCAACTGGCCTATGCAATTGAATACGATTATTCAGATCCGACTCAATTAACTGCGTCCCTCGAATCGAAACGCATAGAAGGTCTTTTCTTCGCTGGACAGATTAACGGAACCACTGGCTATGAGGAGGCGGCCGTCCAGGGTTTTGTGGCCGGCGTAAATGCAAGTAGAAAAGTGCGCGGACAAGATCCGATCATTTTTCGTAGAAACGAGGCGTATATCGGAGTGCTGATTGATGATCTGATCACCAAGGGGATAGATGAGCCATACCGCATGTTTACGTCACGCGCCGAATATCGTTTAAGTCTTCGCCAGGATAACGCAATTTACAGGATGATACCGTTCGCTGAGAAAATAGGCATCGTCCACCGGAATGATATTGAGGATGCTCTGGCTGCAGAAATAGAAGTTCAAAGGGAAGTGAACAGGTTATTAACAGTACATCAAGGAAACTGTTCGTTGGCCCAGATGTTAAGACGTCATGACGTTCATTACCAGGATCTGCCTGGATCGCTACCGTCACTGTCAGCTGAAGTCAAAACGCAAGTCGAAATACGCATTAAATACGAAGGCTATATTGCCAGGGAGAATAGTCTTATTGAAAAGACTCAAAATCTTGATGATCAAGATATTCCTTCGTGGTTTGAGTACGAAAAAATTCGGGCGCTGAGAACTGAAGCTCGCCAAAAATTGACCAAAATAAAGCCGCAAAATCTTGGGCAAGCCTCTCGTATTCCAGGAGTTAATCCAGCCGATATTGCCATCCTATCAGTTTGGATCAAAAGGGGCGCACCGGCCGATCCATCGTAAAGATACTGAGTTATGATCAGCCTGGCATCCCAAACATTTTTTCCTTCAGGTCCAGATAATACAGGTAATCGTTAGGGTTTACATTAGGCGGACAGCGATGATCGCAAAATGGAATATAGCCACCTCGTTCAACCAAAGGAACTAACGTCTTCAGATAAGCTTTGATGGCCTGAGGTCCTTTGCCCAGCTCCAGTTTGTCAACCCCCCCCATAATCCGCAGATCCTTACCGTATTGATTCAACAATTCGGAAGGATGAGCGCAGCCGTTCACTTCAAAGGGAAACAGACAATTGATTCCGCCCTCCATCAGATATGGGAGGATCGGGCGGACATCGCCATCACAATCCGTGTACCAGAGATCAATGCCGACGTCCTTCAGCTTTTTATTAATTCTTTTATAACGCGGGGTGACCACGTTCTTGAAGAAATCCACTGAAACAATGGGGCCGTTCTTGAAGCAGATATCCTCCCAGCCCGATGCATAATCGAAGTCGATATGCGGCAGAACCTGGTCGAGAAAGCATTCTACGAGAACACAGCTCGTTTCCACCATATCCTCGACCATATCCGGGTAATCATAAACAGCGTAAGCCAGGCCTTCGAAGGTCAGCATGTCCCTGATTTTCCCGATCATTGACCCACACGATACGCCCAGAGCATAATCCCGGTTTGCCGGATGCGCCGCCTTGATCGCTTGAATATCTACCTTGCGCTGCGGATCGTCAGGGCGCAGCCGTTCTTCCTTGCAGCGCTTCCAATCGTCGGGAGTCACCACCGACGCCTTTATGTAATGCGGAATAGTATCGTGTCCGTCTTTGGGAACTTCAGCCAGCAGCCCGTCGCCATTCATGATTATTTTTGACGTTAATGTTTCTGAAACAACACTTTGAGGAAACAACGGCAACAGCCAGCTATTCCCCCCGACACCGGCTATGGCATCAAAATTGAAGAAGGCATCGGCCTCATTGTTGTTGGTGATATGATTTTCAACAAACAAGGGCCATATCGTAAAATTCTCTTCCCAGTAGCCGAATTCCATATTGAAACAGCGGTCAATGGGCTTGTAATGCATTTGGTTGTTAAACCGTTCGCGGTCGGTGGTCGTGCTCTTCCACTTGGGTCGGCAGGGCGTAATCATAGGATCTGTCCCTTAATAGTTACCCGCCAGCCAGTAGCCAGTGCCAGACTGGCTTTTGATTGACGGATTTTGTGCTTTTCGCGGTGCTGGTTATGAGGGCAGGATGCCTTGTTGAGGAACAGAATGCAAGCGGAAATAGGACAGGTGGCAGAGACATGTCGGGATAAGGACCATCACGTGATCGTGCGCCCTGCGCGATCCTGCCCCGCGTTTTTTCAGCCATGGATGCGTCAAGAAAGGGTAGCGATGGCAAAGAGGGGGCGAAACGGTGATAGCGGACAATTTATTGCCCGCAAGCGATCCTGCAAAGTGAGAAAAGGCCGTTTATGGGCACACTGCGCCTAAGGATTTCAAAATCAAAACCGTTTAGCATCCTCAGGCTTCTAACGAAAACCCTTCGGTTTCATGATCCAGCCAATTGTCTTATGCCGATGAGCGTCGCAAAAACGGTTCATGCCGGGCGTAGTGGCCTGGTGGGCGTTGCGCGGATGATGCGCGTTTTGCTTCGCCAGGAAGAACGCGGTTGAGCGCAAGCTGGCCAAAATTCTTGCGCTGTTGGGCTCGCGGACCTGGCAGCGGTCTTCGTCGTAGGTGCGATCGCGCACATAATGATTACTTTCGATGCTCCAATGGCCCCTGACGATTTCGAGCAGCGAGATGGCATTCGAGGTGGGATCGGCCTGGGGCGTGAGCGAACTGATGGCATAGATGGTCTCGTGGCTATGACGGCCGGTGCGGACATGATCGAATGTCCGTTCGATCCGGATGACCTGCTCTGCGGCAGTGAACATCGCTTCTTCAGCTGCCACGCCCAGCGCCCAGAGCTTGCGCGTTTCCACTCGCCCGTGCGCTTTCTCGACTGTCTGCGCCTGCGGCGGAACCCGAGGGGGGAAAAGCGCTGCTGAGCAGCGCTGCGGCTTTCTCTTGCACCGCCGGCTGATTGCCCTTGAGGGTGAAGAGATAATCACCCCCCTTCTCATGAACCACGCAATGCGCCGCCTTTTGCTGGGCATGCATTGCGTCCGCCGTAACCACAACCCCATCCAGCGCCAGCGGAGCGAGCATCGGACGCAACGCCGTGATCTCGTTTGACTTCTCGTCAACCGGCCGTTGGGCGCACAACCGCCCCGAATCCGGCGATATGGCCGCCACCAAATGCAAGGCGCGCCCATTCGCCGCGCGTGCCTGCTTGACCGTCTTGCCGTCCACGGCCAATCGCCGCAACGCCTGCGGGTCGTGTTCCGCTTGCCAAGCCATGACTTCCCGGTCAAACTCCTCGGCTGAAACCGCTTTCAGTATCCGCCGGATCGTAGGCTCGCTCGGCGCGTCATACCTTTGGGTCTTGCGGTTCCGATAACAGCGCAACAACCTGCGTTGCGGCTGGTTCAAATGCTCCGCAAAATCCGCTATAGCCCGGGTGCCACGGCATCCGCACAGCACCGCCAACGTGCAAATCGCCAACACGCTGGCCAAATGGTAAAGCCGCCCGTTGGCCCGGCGCGGATCGCTTACTTTTACGTAATGTTCCCAAAGCGAGCTAAAATCTCCGGCCTTATACGAACAATATTGCGCCTCGTCTTCGTGCCGCGCATAACGCTCAGGCATATTTTCCGCTTTCAGCCATCGCCGTGCTTTCGAGTGCAACGCCCGCAGCCATAACTCTTTCGGCGTCCCATCATCATGGTAAAAATCACGATGATGCCGCCGACAACCTTGCGTAGCTCCGGCCGCTGCCCAGCCTGCCGCTCGGTAACAATGGCCGGAAAAAAACTGTGGGTCGACAAAACTCTCAACCGCCAGCACGGGATACCCGAAGGCCGCCTGCCAGTCCTGCCCCAGCCGCCGAATGCATAAACTCAATACCCGGCTGGCCAGATTCGGATGCTGTCCGCGTTCCACCAGCAGTAGATACCGGCTGTTCTGCGCCACAAACTTCCGCCGCTTCAGCCGTTGCTCAACACTCCAGCCAATCCACTGCTCACGTCCTTTCAGATGATACGCCGGCGTTGACCAGCCGATCAGCGCAATCCATGCCCCATCCAACTCCGCCACATAACGCAACTGCCGGCCTACCAGACAGGCATTGTGAAGATAATGGCATTCTATGATCAGTCGATCCCAGGCCGCTTTTTCATCGTCCCGGATTAATCGAACCGTTACTCGCCGCAACTCGTCGGCGTCCGCATATTGCTTCCAGCTGTTTGTTTTCATACCGGTAAGTCATAGCATCCGGGCTCCGACTTGTCCAGTTTTATTTTCTATCTTCTTGATTCACTCTATCTTGTCATGCAGTGTAACACAGTCCTGTCCCCTGAAGGAGTTATCAATAGACGCGACTCGACGAGAATGGGCTTTGACAAGCTCGTCGGAGTCGAGGTGCGGCTGCTGGTTCATGGAAGGCAGATCCGGCGGAAACTCCGCCCTTTGCGTTGGCTCTCCAGCTATAGCACCCGCAATCCCAATGTAAAAAAAGGCCCTTAAAAAACTTTGACCGCGTCCCTTTATCTGGTATTTCTACCCACAGATTCTGCGGAAGACCCGTTGTTCCTTGCTTGCACATCGGCATCACGGCGTCTTTACACGAACATCAACTGTTTTGTTCTGGTAGCACAACACCCTGAAGGAGTCTTATGAAACAATCGCTGCTCGTTGGCTGTTGCCTGTTCCTGCTAACGCCAAGCCTGACATATTCTGCCACAGATTACAGCGCCACGATCCGGGAGCTTTCACCCTATATCACCAACCAGCTCCAGGCAACCGGCGCCTCGAGTCTGGCGCTGGTCCTGGTGGACGGCACTCAGGTAGTATGGGCGGAGGGATTCGGCCTGGCCGATCCGCTCGAAGGCCGAAAGGCCAATGCGGATACCATCTATGGCATCGCCAGCGTTTCGAAAACTTTCACCGCCCTGGCAGCCTTCCGCCAAGTGGATCGGGGCAAATTGGATTTAGACACGCCGGTGACGAACTATGTGCCGACGTTCGGGTTCAAGGCCCGGTTCCCCGGCGCCGCACTCATTACACCCCGCCTGTTGATGAACCACCAGAGCGGCCTGCCGGGCGACTATATCCCCTATGCGCAGACGACGGTCCCCGATCCGCGCTTCGGGGTGGAAGTGCTGGAGGGCCTGGCGGACGAATATCCCGTGTGGCCTCCGAACTTTTCGGATACCTATAACAACAACGGTTTCACCCTGATGGAAAGCGTGGTGGCGGCGCTCAGTGGAACCACCTTTGTGGCCCAGGCGGCCGCCGATGTGTTCCAACCCCTTGAGATGACGAACACGGCGTTCCAGACCGTCGCAAATATGTTCGGCGATAAGCTGGCCCGTTCCATGATCGGCACAAACTCCTATCCGGACGAAATCGTCAATGTCCATGCCAGCGGGGGAATTTATTCCTCGGCCAACGACATGGGCCGGGCGCTCGAAATGTTGTTGGGAAACGGCCTGTTCCGCGGCCGGCGCTTCCTGGACACCAATAGCCTGGCGGCCATGCTGACGTTCCAGGGCACCAACACGGCCATCGCCTCCTCAGACCCCAATACCCGGAACGGCCTCGGCTGGGACAACGTGGCCGACCCCGCGCTGGCCTACGCCGGCCGGGCCTGCTACAAGGGCGGGGACAGTGCTTGTTTTCACAGTCATCTGGAGTTCATGCCGGAACACGGCCTCGGCGTAGCTGTCCTGGCCAACGGCGGAGCCCCATCCATGAATGTCGGCCAGCGCGCCTTAATGCTGGCGTTGCGCGATAAATTCGGACTGCCCCTACCGACCAACAGCGCGCCGTTTCCCGACAGCCCCGCAGTGACCAACCCGCCGCTCCCCTGGGACCGGCTGGCCGGATATTATACGCGCGAAGCCGGTTTGATACTGATCACGGCCACGAACGCCTCCCTCTCGCTAAATATGTATCCTTTCACCTCGCCGACGCCTACCGCCACTAACCTGACGCCCCATGCCAACGGCTGGTTTTGGACAGTAGGCAACACGAATGCCCAAATCGCGTTCAGCAATGTCGCGGGCCACTTCTTCCTGATGGTGAAAAATAACAAGGGCCGCTATTGGAATACACAGATGATGGGGGAACGCATCTCACCGGCGACGCTCTCGACGGCATGGATGCAGCGGGCACAGACCGCTTGGATCGCCGCCGACCTCGACCCCTTCAACTTCTCATGGGCACAAAACGATGTTAAACCGGCGACGTTCATGGCAACCAATGGGTTCCTATTTTTCTGCGATGTTGCGTTCGGTCCCACGCACGACGATCTGGCGCTTCCGTTTATCGCCGGTCGCAACGACGGCGGCTCTCTAAAGGCTGCCGTAACTAATGGCGAGGAACGGCTGAAATTTATGGGTAATCATTTTCGTCCAGTCGAAACCCTGCCGGTCCTATCCGCACCGGGCGCCACGAATACCGCGCTGTCCGGGGACATCATCGGCTGGTACCGCATTCCGCGCTCCGGCAGCGGGCGGCTGGAACTCAACCTGGCAGGAACACCCCTGCCGCAACTGCGGGTGCTGAATTCCGCATTCAGTTTACTGGCAGGTCTTCAACCGGTCGCCGGTCGCCTGCTGGTTGCGCCGACCGGCGCCGTTTATGCGGCGGTGACGCGCTCCCTGGCTGGCGGCCGGGCCTATGCCTTGAGCGCGCTCTGGCGACGCGTGGCGGCAGATTACGACGGCGACGGCAAGGCCGATCCGGTCGTCTATGATCCGGCACAAGCCATTTGGGGCGTATCCCTCTCCGCTTCCGGTTATACCCAAACAGGTTCGCTTATCGTCGGTCGGCCCGATCAAATTCCGGCGGCCGAGGATTACGACGGCGACGGCAAGATGGACCCGGCCGCCTATCGCGCGGCCGACGGCTTATGGACGGTCTATTTCTCGGGAAACAACTATACCGCAACCACCCTATCCGAATTCGGTACGGTCGACGCGACCCCAGTGCCCGCGGATTACGACGGCGATGGCAAGGCCGATCCGGCCTGCTACCGGACCGCGGACGGCACCTGGGGCTTCCGGCTCTCGTCTGACAATTATGCGACCACCCTCCTTGTGAACGGGTTCGGCGGACCAGGCTGGACCCCGGTGTCCGCGGATTACGATGGCGACGGCAAGACCGACCCGGCCATCTATCGCGCGGCCGACGGCATCTGGTCCGTTGGCCTTTCGGGAAGCGACTATACCGTGTCCACCCTCGACGGATTTGGAGCCGTCGGGGCGATCCCGGTGCCCGCGGATTACGACGGCGACGGCAAGGCCGATCTTGCCTGCTACCGGGCCGCGGACGGCGCCTGGGGCTTCCGGCTCTCGTCTGACAATTATGCGACCACCCTCCTCGTGAACGGATTCGGCGGACCGGACTGCGCGCCGGTTCCGGCCGATTTCGACGGCGACGGCAAGGCTGATCCCGCCCTTTATCGTCAAGCCGATGGCTTGTGGGGTTGCATGCTCTCGGCCAGCGACTATGCAGTGCAGACGCATACCTTCGGCGGCGAGGGCTATGACCCCGTAGGAATCGGGTCGGACTAAATGTCCAGATGGAATAAAACTTGAACTCGAAATAATTATATATATCCTGCAGGTAGAGCTTAGGCTTAATAGGGGAGTGAACCCATGATAGCAATACCTGGAACCAAAGAAAAGCATGCACATAACTGGGCATTCTGCCGCGTCGGCGGGGTGGATCAGGTGGTTTTTCGCGATGCTGACGATCTCGTCCGGATTGGACAGCTTGACCTGAAGCTCTGGATGGCGCTGGCCGTGCCCACCACCGGGCTGGAGTTCGATCCGGTGACCGCACGCCTGCTGGACACCGACAATGACGGCCGCATCCGTCCGCCTGAACTCATCGCGGCGATCCGCTGGGCCGACACCATGTTCAAGGACCTTGGCGGACTGATGAAAAGCGGCACGACCGTGGCGTTGGCGGCCATAAAGGATGCGGCCGTACTTTCCGCGGTCAAGCGCGTGCTCACGGACCTGGACAAGGCCGACGCTTCCGAAATCTCAATTGACGACATCTCCGTCCATGCGAAGACATTCTTAAAGAACAAGTTTAATGGCGATGGCGTGGTCGTCGTTGAACTCGCCGGAGATGAGACCACCCGTAAGGCCATCGAAAACGTGCTCGAAACCATGGGTGGAGTTGAGGACCGCAGCGGGAAACAAGGTATCGACCAGACAATTGTAGACGCATTTTTCACGCAGACCGCTCTCCTGCTGAAGTGGGCCGATGCAGCCCATGCCGACCAGGCGCGGACTCCGTTGGGGCTGGATGCCACGTTGGAGGCGCTGACAGCGGTCAAAGCCGTGAAGGGCAAGGTGGATGACTACTTCGCACGCTGCCGCCTGGTTGCATTTGACGCGCGCGCAATGGCAGCGCTCAATCGCGAGGATAAGGAATACCTGGCGCTTGCGGACAAGGATCTGACAATCAATGCCCAGGAAATCGCATGCTTACCCCTGGCCCGAATCGCCCCGGCAAAGCCATTGCCATTGGACACCTCGGTGAATCCGGCATGGTCCGCCGCAATCGCGGCGTTAACGGTCAAAGCTGTGGCGCCGTTGTTGGGCGCCGGCAGGACAACGCTGACGGAAGAGGAATGGAACGGATTGCAGGCAAGGCTGGCCCCATTCGAGGCGCTGTTGGCCGCCAAGCCCGCAACCAAAGTCGAGGGTCTGGGCATGGCCCGGCTGCGCGAGCTGAGCGCGGGCCCCGCACACACTGCCATCAACAGCCTGATCCAGCAGGATCTCAGCCTGGCCAAAGACTATGCGCACCTGGCAATAGTCGAGAAATTGGTGCGCTTCCAGCGGGACTTGTATGAGTTGATAACAAACTTTGTCAATTTCGCTGACTTCTACGGCCGAACTTGGTCGGTTTTCCAGGCGGGCACACTCTATTTTGACGCGCGCGCCTGTGATCTCTGCATTGAAGTGGCTGACTCCTCCAAACACGCCATGCTGGCCGGACTGTCAGGCGCGTTCCTGGCGTACTGCGATGTGACGCGCCAGGGCGGCTTGAAGAAAACCATTGTTGTGGTGGTCACCGATGGCGATTCAGACAATCTCATGGTTGGCCGAAACGGTGTGTTTTATGACCGCAAAGGCCAGGACTGGGATGCCACGATCACAAAAATTGTGGCCAATTCCATCAGCATACGTGAAGCGTTTTGGATGCCCTACAAGAAGTTCGCGCGATTCATTGAAGACCAAGTGGCCAAACGCGCACAAAGCGCCGAGCAGGACAGCCAGGCCAAGATGTCGGAAACCGCGAAAAAAGCCACCACAGCGGACAAGACGAAGCTTGACAAGCCGCCCCAGAAACTGGACTTGGGCACCATCGCCTTGATCGGCACGGCCATAGGCGGCATAAGCGCGCTGGTGGGAGGCTTTCTGCAATCGCTCTTCGGGCTTGGGCTGTGGTTGCCGCTCGGGTTGGCAGGGCTGATCATGCTCATATCCGGGCCATCTATGATCCTCGCCTGGCTGAAACTGCGCCAACGCAACCTGGCGCCCATTCTCGATGCGAACGGATGGGCCATCAACACCAGGGCGCGAATGAACGCGCCCTTCGGTCGGTCGCTAACCCAGCTCTCAAGACTGCCCAAAGGCGCCAAACACCTGTTGAACGACCCGTTTGCGGAAAAGAAACAACCATGGAAGCTCTACGTAGTTCTGCTGGCCATGCTTGCGCTTGCCTATTGCTGGTGGATCGGCAAACTGGATGCCTACCTGCCCAAAGCAGCGCGGCAATCAGTTGTTTTTCCGCCGCAAGCATCCGCGCCTGCCCCAGACTCAGCGGAAAAGCAAGCGCCTTGAACAAGGCGCCAGTCTGTCAGCCGAAGTTATCGCGCGCGACGGCCTCACCAACACGATCGCCAGAAACTATGACAGCTACGGCCGCTCCACCGGCTTTACTGTAGCCGGGGTCGGTGACCCCGGATATTCCGTGACCTACGTGTTGGCAATGCCTATGCAATGGGGACAAACCTCGATATCAGGAGATTACTCATTGAGTCTCCCAAATCGACATTGGTTAGTTTTCATGGCTTTTGTTGTTGGTTGTTCGCAAAAGGCGCCTCTGGATCAGTTAGGGCATCGCCCCGAGGATGTTGTTCGTGTATTTCTCAAGACTGTGAATTCAAATGACTACGTGACTGCCGCCACCTTCTGGAGTGATGAATCCATAAGGCAAATTCAGACGGACGCATATTATCCCGGAGGGTTTCAGCAGTTCTGTAAAGGTTATCAGGGGATTGAATCTGGAAGTCAGTTGCGTGTGAATAAAGGTAAGAGCATCTACTATCATGTCTTCATAACGAATCCTACAAACGACACGACACAAAGGCGTTTTTTCACCACCTGTATCATAGACGGGAAATGGACTTTGTTTAGAGAGCTTTGGCAAGCACCATCCAATTCTAGCCGCGCCGGGCCTTTTTAGTCGCCGCGGCGTAAATCAGGTGCGAGGCGCAGTCCGTCAGCCGACGGGCGCGGCTCTACACAGGCCGCAGCGGCAGGAGTATCGAAGCCAGGTTGCGGCAAGCCATCCCGAGGCGCTTCGCGCTCGGGGTCGCTTGCCTCCTGAGAAGCCGCCGCCTCCGCCTTGCCTCAGAGCACCGCGTCCGTCACCTGCATTCTAATCTAAAATATTGTTTACATAAAACAACAAATATGATTATTTGTGTAAATGAAATTTGGTGATCTATTGAGTTTGGTGGGCTCACAGAGTTGGTTTGACCTCGCCAGCCTCGTTCAGCTTTCCGGGGATACGGGAGGAAAACTGGGGGGGCAATTGCATCGCTGGTGCAAGAATGGCAAATTGATTCCGCTAAGACGTGGGATGTATGCGTTTTCCAGCCAATACCGGCGCAAAGAAATCAATGCCGCGCAATTGGCGAATCAGCTTTATGCGCCCTCTTACCTTAGCACGCACTGGGCACTGGGCTTTTATGGCTTGATTCCTGAGAAAACAGTTACCTTTACCTCTGTCACAGCACGTGTCCCCAGGGCATTTGATAATCCCTTTGGTGTTTTTTCTTACCGCCATGTTAAACCAACAGCGTTTTTTGGATACCGCCGTGTGATCCTGAATCATGCAGAGGTACTGATGGCCGAACCTGAAAAAGCATTATTGGATTTTTGGCACTTGGAGTCTGGACTTTGGCACCGTGATCGGATGGTGGAAATGCGGTTTCAGAACGTTGAAATCGTGGATGTCGATAAGTTGGCGGACTATGTAGAGCGATTTACATCACCCCGCTTGAAGATAGCGGTTGGTGTCTGGATTGAAAGGACACAGGCAGAGCAGAAAGGTACGGTTCTGCTATGAAAGATGAAGCATTATCATTGGTAAAAGCGTTGACCAATCCCGCCGCAAAACTGAATCTTCTGCGGGAATACCTACAGTCCCTGACGCTCCGATCTCTGCATGAAAGCCAAGCCTTCCTAAATCTTGCCTTTGTCGGGGGAGCGGCCTTGCGATTTATTGCGGCCCTGCCGCGGTTTTCCGAGGATCTTGATTTCTCGCTTCATCTGGCAGATGGTTACCAGCCTGAGAAATGGCAAAAAAAGCTTAAAACAGACCTCACGTTAGCCGGCTTTGATGTCAGCATCAGTTGGAATGACAGAACCACCGTGCATAAAGCATGGATTAAAGTTGCTGGAATTCTAAAAGATACAGGGTTAGCAGCAATGCCTCAGCAGAATCTTTCGATTAAAGTGGAGATTGACACCCATCCGCCCGCAGGGGCTATGCTGATGCGAAGTATGGTTACACGACATCGGCTGTTGGCCTTGCAGCATTATGACATGGCCTCTTTGATGGCGGATAAAGTACATGCCTTGTTAACGCGCCGCTATCCGAAGGGCAGAGACTGGTATGATCTACTCTGGTATCTGGGCCATCGTCCGCCGCGATCTCCGAATATTGAACTACTCCAAAATGCCTTAACGCAGACGCAGGCAACACCACCGCCGGACGCCAGCGCGTGGCGGCAACTGATCCTGGAGCGGCTAGAAACGCTCGACTGCAGAAAATTGGTTGACGATGTTGCCCCTTTTTTAGAACATCCAGAGGACGCCGCCTTGCTTACAGTGCAGAACATTGGTACGGCATTGATGGGCAATGGAAGCGAAATGTGCATGTATAATGGACAGGAGAGAGGCGAATCGGAATGATTATTGTGCTACATCTTTTCGAATCAGTTTTTTCGGGGACGGAACCGATTTACCTTCTTTTTTTCGTCAGCACGGCGGTGCGGTGTTGAGCAGTACCATCAATAAGCTCTGTTATCCCTACTCACAGATTCTGCGGAAGACCCTCATTTTGCAAAGAGATGAAACATGCCTGTGATCGACTCCGGTCCATAGCCGACCACACCGACGGGAATCTTGTAATCGACAGCCTCTATGACCTTGCCAGCCCAGACAGGGCTAAACCCCCCGCAAAGCTCGATGAGTTGAATGCCTTCGGCGAGCATGGTCCGGGCAACTTCCGGACCCTTGCTGGCGCTGTCGACTCCAACGACCTTCATGGAAAATTTCTCTGTGCCTTGATACTGGACGAAGTTGTCGCCAGTAACGATGAATCCGAATTTAGTTAATGCCATGGTGTTTCCTTTTTTATAACGATTGCGGGAGCGGCCGGTTGGACGTGATTAGGATGAGGCGCTGTCTCTAAATGAAGGGGCATATCCCGTGCCTCCTGACGAATCACGTTTTACCCCAAGTGCTGCGAGCATACAATGCTGGCGGAGGAAAACAACGGTTTTTGAACAGCATTTTGGAATAAACCTAGAAAGAGCAGTTCAAGGGTTCAGTGACCATTCTTAGCCTTGTGATTTGCACCCATTAGGTTAAGCATCTCAACGACAGGTCGGACCGCACAACCCGATAATGGGCAGCGGTGCTAAATTTGTGACGGTGATCATTGTTAGTTTTCCTTTCGTGGTGCGTCCGATGTTAAGCCTTCGTTGGTCTGTCTTCCGCCGCCCATGGCTGAGTAGAACGCAACGGTGTCTGTCAGGCGTTGTGCCTGGGCGGCAATCAGGTCCAAACGAGTTGAGTCCGCCTGCTGTTGCGCAACCAACAACTCGAGATAGTTGGCTGCGCCCAGAATATAACGCTGCTGCATAAGTTCGAGAGTTTCTTTTGCGGAGGCTTCGCCGGCGACTTGTGCCGCCAATACCTCCGCGTCATTAGCGAGCGCGCGCAACACGTCGGCAACATTACGGAATGCCTGTAAAACGGTTTCTCGATAATAAGCGGCTGCGGCGTCAGAGCCTGCTTCCGCGGCGCGGGCCTCGGCTCGCAGACCACGGTTAAACAAGGGTTGCGCCAATTGCCCGGCCAAGCTCCAGATCAAGGATCCGGCGCCGAACAGCGTGTCCACCGTGAGCGCCTGCGAGCCCACATCTGAGCTGAGCGTGATCTGCGGGTACAGCTTAGAGAGGGCGACGCCGTGTTGCGCAGTGGCGGCTCGCAATAGGGCTTCGGAGGCGCGAATATCCGGGCGGCGGCGCAGCAGCTCGGACGGCACTTGTAATGGCAATTCGGATGGCGACCTGAAATCCGCGAGGGCAAACCGCGGTATGTTCGCACCGGCCGGTGTCTGACCGATCAGCGCGGCCAGCAGGTGCGTTGCCTGATCCAGGCCATTGCGCAGCGCCGGAATGCCGGCGCGAGTCTGTTCCAGCAGTGTTTGCAGGGCCAGCACATCGCTTTGCGAGGCCGCGCCGAGAGCGAGCCTTTGGCGTATGAGATCCAGTTGCATCGTCTGGGCTTCGACAATATGTTCAAGAGCCTCGATCTGCCCGGCCTGGCTCGCCTGCGCAAGGGCCGTTCCGGCAACATTGGCTACAAGGGCCAGTCGCGCACCTTCGAGTTGAAAGCGTTGATAATCGGTTTGCGCGGCAAGCGCTTCGAGAGCCCGGCGGTTGCCTCCAAACAAGTCGAAATTGTACTGCACATTCACCGAGGCGTTAAATAGATTGAAGGTGTTCTCGCTGTCCTGCTGGCCCATGGCGGTGTTGTTGATGGCTTGGCGTCGTGCGCCCAGATTGGCATTCGCCTGCGGATACCGTGTGGACCCCATCCGCGCCTCGTACGTATGGCGTGCCTGGCGTAAGGTGGCCTCCGCCGCTTCCAGGGTTGGGCTGGCTGTCAGCGCTTGTTCTATCAGAGCGTCCAGTTTCGACGACCCGAACGTCTGCCACCACTTAGCCCCGATCGGCGCACCTTCCACGAACCGTTGCGCCTCGCCCTGGACGGTTGCCGAGGGCGCCACCTGTGTTGGTAAGGCCGCTGCGGTGTAGCCCAAGGCCGGCGACAATGGCGGTGTTTTGAAGTTGGGACCCGTGGCGCACCCGATCAGGCACAGGGTCAAGCAAGCCGGGCCGATTGCGCCGAGGAATGCTCCGGAAACCGGCATGATTTCTTTTCCATTTGAACAGTTTATTCTCATTCGAATGCCCTTCCTTCGCCAGCCTCCTCCTCCGTGCGACCGTCGCGGATTTGATAGATGCGCTTGAAGGTTGGAATAATTTTCTCATCGTGCGTCACGACGATGACGGCCGTCTCATACTGGCGAGCCATTTGGTTCAGAATGCGGATCACGGCCAGCGCACGTTCGCTGTCGAGCGGGGCGGTGGGTTCGTCGGCAAGTATCACGGGCGGACGATTGACAAGCGCCCGCGCAATGGACACCCGTTGTTGTTCACCGCCGGAGAGCTGCGACGGCATGGCCCCGGCGCGATGGGCAACGTCCAAGGCCTCCAGCAAGTGTACCGCCCGTTTCCGGGATTCGGCGTTGGATCGCCCGGCCAGCATCGGCAGCAGCGCAACGTTGTCGGTAACATTGAGGAAGGGGATCAAGTAGGGTGCCTGAAACACGAACCCGATCTGGTCGCGTCGCAGCGCGCGCAGATCCTTGATCTTCCAGCCGTTGTCATAGATCACCTCATCGCCAAGAATCATGCGTCCGTTGGTCGGTTCGATCACTGCCCCGAGGCACTTGAGCATGGTGCTCTTACCGGACCCCGAGGGTCCGATCAGCCCGACCACCTCGCCGGCCACCACCTGCATATTGACTCCCTTCAGCGCGTCGACAGCGGTATCGCCCTTGCCGTAACGTTTGTACAAATTTTCAATCTGGATGCCAGTCTTGTGCATATCAGCCGCCTATCGCTTCCGCAGGGTCCACTTTGAGCGCTGCGTGAATGGCCAATACGCTGGCCAGGGCACACATCAGCACCACGGCCACGAATCCGCGCGCCGAATCACTTGGCAGGAGGAGGACGTATTTTGGGAATATCCCAGCCCAATAGGTAGCCGCGATTTTCCCCACCAGGAACCCGAGGACCCCCAACCCCACGGCTTGCTGGAGGATCATTCCGGAGATAGTTCGATTCCTGGTTCCGACCAGTTTGAGCACGGCAATCTCGCGGATCTTGCCCAGGGTCAGGGTGTAAATAATGAAAGCAACAATCGCCGCGCTGACAATGGCCAGAATCACCAGGAACATGCCGATCTGCCGGGCCGATGTCGCAATCAGCTTGCCGATCAAAATATCCTGCATCTCCGCGCGCGTGTAGACCTGCAGACGTTTCCAGCGCCTGATAGGTTCGGCAACCTCTTCGGGAGAATATCCGGGCTTGATCTGCACGAGCACGGCGTTGACATACGGGTTGGCGCTCTGCGAAGCGCTCACCGCATCCAGCAAGCCCGGCACCCCGGGGCGGTTGAAGGCCGGATTGGCCGCGGTACGCCGCCGTTGTTGGACAATGGCGTCGTTGTCCTTCAGGAATTGTGCTTCCTGCGCATCTTTCAAAGGGATAAAAATCATCGGATCACCGCCGGAAGAGACCATGCGCCGGGTCAGCCCGACCACGGTATAATCGTTGCGACGAATTCGAAGACGTTCACCCAGTTTGAATCCCGCAGTCACGTCTGCCACGGTCTCGTAGTGACTCCGGGTAATATGTCGTCCGTCCACAAGATAGCGGGGTTGTCCTGGCGCACCGACGCCACTCGGACAGACGCCGACCACCATTGCACGCACATCGCGCTCACCCTCGCGGACCTGCATGGTCAGATAAGTGACGTTGGCTGCGCGAGCCACGCCGGGCATTCCGAGAAGTCCGCGATAGAGATCGTCCTGCAGGCTGGATGGTTCGGCATAAGGACCAAGGGTGTCTTTTTGGACCACCCATAAATCGGCGCCGCTGTTGTCGAGCAATACCATGGCGTCGTCCACCATGCCGCGATACACCCCGGCCATCGTCAGCGTTACGCCGATCAAAAGTCCCAGGCCAACGCCCGTGAAAACAAATTTGCCCCAGGCGTGTTGGATGTCGCGGCCGGCCAAACTGATCATGGAGTCCCTCCCGCCAGACGTGTCACGACCTTGATGCGATGACGAGCAGTTAGTGCACGCTGGCTGTACAAAACGACGCGGTCGCCGGGCTTGAGTCCGTCGAGAATCTGAGTGCGGCCGTCGAGTTCGTTCGCGCCCACTTTGACAGGGGTGAAACGTAGCGCGCCGTTTGCGATGCGCCAGACCCCGAGCTGACCATTGACCCGTAGCACACAAGCGTTGGGCAACGTCGGCGCGGCCGGCAGCGCCGGCAAGGCCACGGTGACCTCGGCCAATTCACCAATGGGCGGCAACGGTTCCGGGATGGCATCGAACATCACCTTGGCCAGTGTTTCTTCCGTAACCGAATCGGCGAGCGGCTCTACGCGTAGCACCCGCCCGGCAAGGTTCCGACCGCCTTGTGAGCGTAGCACGATACTACTCGCAAGCCCGGCCTGCAATCCGGATGCGCTGAGTTGATCAAAGCGCACGTTGATCCACAGACTCTTGGGATCAATCATTTCGATAACCGATTGGCCTGCGACCACTGTCGTGCCGGGTTCCGCGTTGCGCGTCACGACCACGCCGTCTGCCGGCGCAATGAGACGTAGGTTGGCGCGTTGTTGGATGATCGCATCAAGATCAGCGTTGAGACGCGTCTGTTCATGGCGGGCCGCTTCCAGATTGGCGTGGGCGGCTGCAAGACCGGCTGCGGTCACCTGCAGGTCCTGTTGCTTGGCGTCCAACGCTTCCTTGCTCACTGTGTGCGCCTGCAGCAGTTGTGCGTAACGCTGTGCCTGTATCTCGGCATAAGTCTTGCGTGCCGCCGCATCCCGAGCCTGCGCCTCGGTGGCCGATACATTGGCTTGCGCGCGTTTCAGGGCGGCGGCCAGCGCGGCAACACGCTCATCAAGGTCCACCGGATCCATTTCGCCCAACAATTGGCCTGCCCGGACCGCATCGCCTACGTCTACGTCAAGCTGCTTGACGCGGCCGGGCAGCGTGGGACCAATCCGATAGGTGTAGCGAGCTTCCACGGTGCCTATACCAAAAAGCGCGGGCATGACAGCATGACTTTCGGCCGTGGTTACAGTTACCGCAACCGGCGCCAGGGGTCCGGATCGTAGAGCCACATAAATAAACAAGGCCAAGAGGGGCAAGAGTACGCCGATCATCGCCAGTGTCCGGCCGTTGATGGATAAACGCTTCATCGCACTCTCCTTATGCCGCGGAGGTATATAGCGAAGACCTTGGGTGCCTGCGCTCGCACACTCCCGCTTTGCCCGGTTAGCAATGACTGTATGATCAAGCCTTGAATCGTTCCAATGAACAACGTTGCAGCGGTTTCGATATCGAGCTCGGGCGTCAATTCACCCTGCGCTTTGCCTTGTTCGATGAGCGTTTGCAGGCGTTTGCCGTACTGGGCGAGCAGCGTGCGTACTACGCGTTTGGCCGGGCTATCAGCGGCGCGTTGGAGTTCTCCGAATAATATGCGCGGCACGCCGGTGTACTGAACCACGAAATCAATATGGGCCAGGAAGACTGCCTCCAAGGCTTTGAGAGGCGATTTCGCCATCTGCGCAGCCGTGTCCAGGCGCGCCATCAAATTAGCGGCTACCCATTTCATAACTTCCTGCCAGATTGCATCCTTGCTGGCGAAATGCCGGAACAGCGCACCTTGGGTTATGTGCATGCGTTCGGCCATGGCCGTGGTGGTGATTTCGGCGGGGTTCTGCTCTGCTGCCAGCTCGATGATGGCTTGGACCGTCACCCTTTTGCGCTCATACGCCCGAAGGCGTTGGTGTGATTTCTTGTCTTTCATAGTTAGTAATCTATTACTATCTTATTCGGGTGTCAAGCAAGAATACGAATATTTTATCGCAATCCATCAGTCTGAAAGGTGGAGCTCGTTCTCCCTAACGCGCTTCCTCACTGGCGCGACGGCTGAGACGGGTTCTTTGATTTTATGAAGATAATTACCTGAGCATCTATAGGCGGCCAAAGGGTCAGAAATGACGAGCTATCGGAAGAGTGTATTTTTTTCAAAGCCAAAGGGCTGGTTATTGCAGCAATAGTTCCGTTCAGGGCCGGGTAGTCGACGAGGGGGTGAATGGAATATCCAGAGTATAACGCCGGGCCGTCAACTCCTGATAGACGGTGGTGACAACGCTGGATCCGAAGGCGATGCAGGCCAGGATGGACAGTATCGCCAGGGTGTTCATCCCGCGCCGCGGGCCCAGGCGGAGCAGGGTCAGGCTCAGCCAGAACAGCGTAAAGGCCAGCACGGTGATCATCGCGCGCGTGGCGCCGGCCAGCATAAAATGCCAGAACAGCAGAATGCGATACCAGGGCCAGGCGGCGGCCGGTGTCTTCTGTTTCCGGGCCAGGGCAATGCCCATGTTCCGGCGGATATCCGGCTGGGCGCCCAGGTAACGTTCGGCCCGGGCCAGGGCGTCGAGAGCGTTGTCATACCGACCGGCCTGTAAGAGCGCCGTACCCAGGTTATAGAAGAGGGGACCATTGCGGACTCCGGCGTCAACCAGCTTCTGGTAGACTCGAGCCGCGTCAAGAAAATCCTCGGGGGCTTTGGCTGCGGCCATGATCGCATTGGCCTCGTTCCAGGTAAAGCTCAGCTCGGAAGAATCGAGAGCCGGGGCGGAGAATGCGGACGCAAGCAGGATGGCGAAGAAGAGAAGAAGAGCCCGGAGGTTGTCCACGGAATACACGGAATGACACGGAAGAATAAATAGAAAACCCCGGCATGATTCACGGTTCAACGGTTTTTGGTTTTCCAGCGATTTATTATTCGCTTTCATATCTTGTGTTTCCGGTAACATTCCAACGCGATGCACGGATCGGAAGCGCGTTAGGGATAACGCTCCACCCGTCTTGCTCTTCTTCATTCCCTTGTTTCCCGATCAATGTTTTCCAGGAGATTCCGGGTCTGGTTAATATCGTTATTCAGGTCGTGACCGGGCGCCTGCTTCGAGAAACCGGCGTTAAAATGGCGCTCAAAAATAACGACCAGGCTGTTAATTACGGATGCCGAGACAGCGGCGTCCGCCAGACGGCGGCGGGCGTCGGATGGCGTGAGGCAGGCCGAGGGCGCTTCAAGGCGATCCGCCAAGTATTGACAGATGCCGGCGCGGATTTCCCGGCCTGACTTGATCGGATCTTTCCGGGCCAGACGTTCGGCCGCGCGCAGGCGCCGCCGGGCGGAAGCCAGGGCCTTCCGCCGCCGGGCGGTCAGTTTCCATTGTCCGCTGTGTTGTCGGACCAATCCACCCAAGACGGCCATGAGATACATGGCCGGACCCGTCGCGCCGAGTGTCAGCAGCCATGGTCTGCCTAAAAGGTTGCCGGGCCTGGCCCCTTCCGTTACGGCCCGGATGGACGCCGGTTTTTCCGCCGCCAGGTCGAATTCTTTCTTCTGTTCCCGGGGTCGATTGGTGTGGCCTTGAATCTGGCCGGCCGTCACTTCCGTTCCGCGCTGGATGACAAGCGGAATCGGCCGGGTATAGGCCGTCTTATAGCTCCGGGCCTGGGTGTCATAGAAGGACACTTCGATCGGCGGCAGATCGAAAGATCCGGCATGAGTCGGGCGGAGAGTATAAACGTACTGGCGCTGATTAGTTCCCTGAATCGTCTGCACGGTGTTATCGTATACATCGAAGCGTTGGACAATATTTGTCTGGAGAGCAAGCTTCGGGGGCAGCATCTTGTCGAACCGGATCTGGCCGGAAAGGGTCAGGGTCAGCCGCAGCGGGTCGCCGATGTTGCCCGAGGTGGTATCCAGGGCCGCCGCTATTGTCAGATTGGTCCCCAGGGCGCCGCTGAACGACGGCGGCTGACCCTCTTCCGGCGGCGGAACGACCCGGACCGTGCCGGCGGGTCCGACGGCAAAAACCGGGACGCCCCGCGCATGACCTTGTTCGGTAACCTCGACCGGCACGCTGCCCTTAAACACCACCGGGCCGAACACGTAATTACCTTCGTCTTTGGGCGTAAAGGGCAAGCTGAGGCTATATTCGAAATACGACTTACCGTCCTGATTGGCTATCCGGCGGCTCAAGGCGAAACGCGCCTTACGGCTTTCGCCGGACAGGCCCTGGAACAAGCTCCCGAAATCAAACGGGCTGGAAGCAACCGTGATGTTATTGATGGCCAAGCCCGGCTGGTTACGGTCCGACACCAGGCAATTATGCAGGATGCGCTGGAGATCGGGGGCTGTCAGTCCGTTCAGTCCCTCGCCGTCAAGGTAGGGGGCCGACAGGTCGGGCGGATTGTCGGTGAACAGCGGTTCCGTATTCTCGTGTGGGGCCGGCAGGCGCCGGATCAGGATCCGGAGGATGACATCAAACTGTTCATCGACGAGAACGGTTTCGCGGGATGACGTGACGGAGATCAGGACCAGGTCCTGTTTTTCAATATCGGTCACAGTCACGGTCGGGCCCGGCTCCACTAGCGTGCGTCCACCGACGACGACCGAGACGGGCCCAACCGTCAGCGACCCGGCGGCAAGCGGCGTGATTTCATAGCTCGCCATGCGGCCGGTGAAGCCTTGTTTCGCCAGTTTGCCGTTGATGATGGTGATGCTATAATTGCTGATGTTGCGGCTGCCGAGCGGCTTGATCCGGCAGTTCGCGATCTGGGACAGGTCTGGCTCCCCCGGCTGGCTGGAGCCGGTGACCTTTGTTTCCAGGATGAACGATTCGCCCAGGTAGACCTGGGTCCGGTTGACCGTGACTTTCAGGGCCAGGTCTTCTGCGGCCGACGCGGCGGCGCAGACCAGCAGGCCCAAGACGATCAAGGCGATGGCTTTGATGGCAGTAGTTGGCATAGCGTGTAGTCACCCAACGTCACTGAAAACCCGCGTGTAAAGTTCTATTTCGGGGGCTTCTCTGACCCCCATCCGTAGCCAATCCGTACTTTAAGGACGGCAATCTTCAGCATTCTTTGTTGTTTGCACTTTTTACAGTTATTCTCGTCTTTGCCGCATTGGCAACGAACCACGACCGTGAACTCGCAACCTTAACCGGCGGCACACCGCTGTAACGGAGCGTCGTCCGCAGCGCGTTATTTCTCCGTTGAGCTTGATGGCCTGTGAAGAAGACGTACTTCCCGAGCCTTGGGTGCCAGTGCGAAGGTCTTGTCTTGAGACAGAGTTTCGATCTGTGCCCAGTATGTTTCCCGTGCGTCGGCATTGGCGGCATCGAGATAACCCGCATATGCTTGGAAGAGTTCCCCCATTCGCGAATACCTACTGCCCTTGTGGTTCTGCACAAAGTTGCTGATTTTCGTCCGCATCTGTTGGTTATCTCGACCAAAATAGCGGTATGCTTCAGGTGCGTAGATCGGCCAGAGTGTCTTAAGGTTCTCGTGGAGTTCCGCCCATGCCAGTCTGTCATGGCGAGTTACCGGTTCGGTGATTTCCACTTCAATACTGCGGGATGCGAGCACATTTGTTTCCTGCCCATCTTCCGCATAGAGGGCTCGGATCTCATATATGCCGGCTACCGGGAAAACGAGACGCTTCGGACCGCCGCCGAATTCCCAGTCGAACTGCACCTCGCAAACGAGACAACGCTTCTCGCCGCCATTGAGTTGAACGGATTCCGCACGCGGAACGATGCCTTCGTATGCCATAAACTCCGGTACCGGATGCCGGATATTCGTGAAGTTGGCTTCGCCTTTTCTCCGGGTTTGGAATTTCACTGTTGCCAACCTGCGGGGATCTCCACCCGCGTTCAGTGCGGCTGTCCTCACGGTCTCGGTCGGCGAAGTGTTCCTAATCCAGACAGTTATACTCACGGGGTCGCCCAGCATGTACGCTTTGCTGCCCGCTTCGAGTGTGAGTTCTACGGCGCCATCGTCTGCAGATGCAACAAATAGCGAAGAGAGAAGGGCGAACATCGAACAGATTACCACATTGCGCAACGATTTCATATCAAGTTTCCTGTGTCAGGGCGCATGGCAGCTCTGCCGAGGATTTTCTGATCGACCACACCAGGTATTGCTCAGGTTTTCTTCCGGATGGATTTCCTCTTGGATGATTTAGCTGCCGCAGCGGTAAAGAACTCTATTGCCCCAGATTGAATGGATAGCTTTATCCATCTGTCGATCAGAGCTCGGAATTCCTTGTAAACGGCAACTCGGCGGATAATCTCATCCGCGCAAGCTGCCCTTACAAATCTGCACCCCGTTTTACCTTTGTAGACATAGGACAGTTTATGAAACGGCCCGTGACGTTGCGGATGCTTTCGGTCCATGCATTTGCAGTTAGGGTTCCCACATGCCTGATACTGTAGGGATATGCT